>NZ_CAGKLC010000037.1 GCF_903469665.1 Flavobacterium sp. UGB4466
CTACTATTCACTAATGATTATGGCTAGAATCAGTAATAGTAATATTTATTTTTAGAAGTAATGAATTAAAAATCCAGTGTGTCGTGATGTTATCTATTCGCGGTGTATTGAACCCCGATTGCCGTATTTATTTGCCGCATTTTGGCAGGTAAGGTATTGTAATTGGAATATTTATTATCTATTAACCAATATTTATTAACTATGAAACATTATTACAGATTACTCTTTATGTTACTGTTTCCCTTACTTGCGTCGGCCCAACCAGCCCACGGCAAAAAAGTAGTAGGGTATTATGCGCAATGGGCTATTTATGCCCGGGATTTCAACGTTCCCAAGATAGACGGGAGCAAGATAACCCATTTGAATTATTCTTTTTACGGGACAACTTTTGACCCTGCCCGTCCGGAGAATACAAAATTAAAATGTTTGGATACCTATGCTGATTATGAGCATACGGAAGGCGGAATTCCATGGGATGCTCCTGTAAAAGGGAATTTTTATGACTTGAAAAAGTTAAAAGAAAAGTATCCGCATTTAAAAATTTTAATCTCTGTTGGAGGATGGACCAAAGGTCAGGATCTTTCTCCAATCGCCGCAAGTCCGGTGGCAAGAGCTGCTTTAGCTGCAGATATGGCAAACTTCATCGTCACTTATCCGTTTATTGATGGATTTGATATCGACTGGGAGTATCCTCTTATGGGAGGAACAGACGGTACTGAAATCGTGAACGGAATCCCGGTTCCTCCGCAAAAGTACCACCCGGATGACAACAAAAACCTTGTACTTTTACTAAAAGCCATGCGTCAGGCAATGCCTAATAAACTGGTTACTATTGCAGCCGGAAACAATGTTCGAAATGTACCTAAACAATATTTAGGGCCAAACAACAGGGCAACGTATGGAATGACCGAAGATATTTCAACGTATTGTGATTACATCACTTACTTTGGATATGATTTTGGTGGAAACTGGTATGATAAAACTTGTTATAATGCTCCTCTTTATGGAAGCGGAAACCCGAATGATCCATTATATGGTGCAACTCAGTCAGAATCACTTGATGAGTTAACGAACATCTATTTGAATGTAGTTGGTTTTCCTGCCAATAAATTAATCATGGGATTGCCTTTTTACGGTAAAAAATTTGACAACGTTGCCAATAACGGAACCAATCCAAACTTTCCGGGGTTATTTGTTGCTGCACCAAGATATAATGTTGCAGGTTGTACAAATCCGCAAAACCCAACAGGAACCTGGGACGGGCCGGCAGCTTGTGAGAAATCCGGCAGTATCGAAATTTGTGGTCTGGTCGGAAATCCGGTTACCAATTCACATGCTTTTTTAGATCCAAATACCATGTTAGTTACGCCAACGGCAGCTGCCGCAGGTTGGGTAAGGTATTTTGATAATACTACTAAAGTTCCTTATTTGTACAACAGTAGTTTGAAACAGTTTATCAGTTATGAAGATAAACAATCAATGGATTTAAAAGTACAGTACATCAAATCTAAAAATCTGGCCGGTGGTATGATTTGGGAATTATCTCAGGATACCAGAGGCTCTATTCCTAATTCACTTTTAACTCAGGTAGATACTTCGTTTAAAAGTATTGTTCCCGGAACGGTTAGCATTGGAGGTTCTGTAAAAAATGGAACAGCTTTGGTTACTAACGTTACTATAGAGATTAGAAATGCAAGTAATGCAGTTATAGAAAGTGTAGTGTCTCCAACAGGTAATTTTGCATTTTATAATTTGCCAAAGAATCAAAACTATACCCTTACAGCGATAAAGGCGGCCTATAATTTTACACCGGTTAGCTTAACAAATGTTGCTGCTGATCAGACAGGTGTTGTGATTCAGGGAACACAGCCTTTGTACACAGTAAGCGGAACTATTGTAGTCGGCACAAGTACAACACCGGTTTCAGGAGTTACCGTTACAGCAACGTCCGGTACGACTGTTTTAACTGCTGTTTCCGGTACTAATGGAACCTACAGTATTACAGGTTTAACAGCCGGACTTAATTTTACAGTTACAGCTGCCAAAACTGGCTTTCCTTATACACCAGCTTCGACAGTGTATAATGCAATTGATAGCAATAAAACGTTAAATTTTGCTCAGGGTGATCCAATTGTATATTATATTGTTAGTGGTACGATCTTAAACGGAACTGCCCCTGCTGTGGGAGTTAATGTTACAGCAACATCCACAGGAGCACCTATTACAGGAACTTCTAATGCAAATGGTTTTTATACCCTTACCTTACCATCAGGAGGAAATTATACCATAACAGCTGCGGCTACAGGAAAAACTTATACGCCAGCTTCAACAGTTTATACCAATTTATTAGCCGACAAAACTTTAAATTTAACCGAGTATAACGTTGGAACCAATAAAATTAGCGGTACGGTTAAAAACGGTACAGTTCCGGTTGCAGGAGCTAAAGTAGAAATCGTTTTACCTTGGACCGACAACACACACGGATGGAAAAGCGTTCTAGCAACTACAGATGCACAAGGAAATTATAGCTTTGCCAATTCAGTTGTCGACGGATATGCTATTATTTCGAGTTTGAAATTGAATGCGTGGCAAAATAATGACGTTAATTATTTTCCAAATAATCTGACCAGTTTTGCTGTTCCGTCAACCCCAACGGTTTATAATTTCAATACCGCCGCTACCGCAAGAACGTCCTCTTATGCAATGAGCGGAAAAGTTCTAAACGGAACTACTCCGGTATCAGGAGCTGTAGTTTCGGCAGTTTCAGGTACGACAGTTTTAACTGCTACAACAGATAGAAATGGAGCTTATTCTTTTGGAGGTTTAACTTCAGGATCAGATTATAAGGTATCTGTTGCTAAAACAAACCTGACATTTGCTCCGGTTTCAGCAGTTTCGACAACAGAGTCTGGTAACAAAACTCTTGATTTTACGCAAAATTTGGCCAGTACAAATCTAATTAGCGGAACCGTTAAAAATGGTTCAGTTCCGGTTGCAGGAGCGAAAGTAGAATTAGTTGTGCCTTGGACTGATAATACACACGGATGGAAAAGTGTTTTGGCTACAACAGATGCTCAGGGGAATTTTACCTATGACAATACAGTTACAGCAGGTTATGCACAAGTTTTAAGTTTAAAATTGAATGGATGGGAGAATAACGGAACGAATTATTACCCAAACAATCTGGTGAATTTTGCAATGCCAACAACGCCAACGGTTTATAACTTCAATACGCAGGCAACGGTTGTAACTAAACCAGTAGTTGCCATTACAGCGCCAACGACTCCGACGATTGCAATAAATTTAGGGTCAGCGATTAATTTTGTGGCTAGTGTTGGATTAAGTGCTGCAGATGCTACTACAATCTCGTCTGTTTCCTTTAGTTTAAACGGACAAAGCCTGAGTGCTACCAATTCTTCAGGAACTTATACCGCAACTTGGACACCAGTAGCCAATCAGTTTTCGCTTAGTCATACATTAACAGTTACGGCTACTGCCTCAAACGGTACCACAGATTCAAAAACATATAATTTTGTATTAAACTGTTCAGGTGCAAACTGTCCAAATACATTGCCAGTAATTACTTGGAATTCACCATCTAATACTACTATATTTCAGCCTTCTTTCCAAGTTGTGCCAATTTCAGTGACAGCTGTCGACAGTGACGGATCGGTTTCAGGTGTAACGATTACAATAAACGGAGGTACATTTAACATGACAGCAGGTACAAATAATACCTATACGTATAATTTTACACCAACTGCTTATCAGGATTATCCGATTGTAATCAAAGCAACCGATAATAAATCCGGGCTAACTACATTAAACAATAGCATTAAAATTACTTCGGTAGGTACTAGATTCGTTCCGCTTCCACCAGGCAAAATTATTTTAGGATACGCACATTCCTGGGAAAATGCTGGTGCTCCATTTTTATATTTTTCTCAAATGGTAGGAAGTAAGTTTAACGTAGTGGATTATGCATTCGTAGAAACCGTTAACCGTGATGGTTATACTCCGGTATTAACTACAAATGATACCAGATATTTGACCAATGGAGTTTTTAATAAACAATTGTTAAAAAATGATATCAAGAGCTTAAGGGATAAAGGTATTCCGGTTATTGTTTCTATTGGAGGTCAAAATGGTCATGTTGTTTTAGAGAACGTAACTCAAAAGAATATTTTTGTTAATGGTCTGAAGGCAATTATTGACGAGTATCAATTTGATGGAGTTGATATCGATTTTGAAGGCGGATCGATGAATTTTAGTGCAGGAGGTTTAAGAGATATTTCTTATGCGGGTATTTCTGCTTATCCAAGATTAAAAAATGTAGTAGATGCTTTCAAAGAATTAAAAGCGTTCTATGGTCCTGGATTTTTATTAACTGCAGCTCCGGAAACACAATACGTACAAGGAGGATATTCAACCTATAATGATACCTTTGGTTCGTTCCTTCCAATCATTCAAAACTTACGTAATGAATTGGATTTGTTAGCCGTACAATTGTATAATACAGGAGGAGAAAACGCATTAGACGGTCAGTATTATGGTTCAGCTAAGAAATCAAACATGGTAACTGCCCTAACGGATATGCTGATAAAAGGGTACAACATTGGTACAACAGGAATGCGTTTTGATGGTTTACCGCCTTCAAAAATCCTTATTGCATTACCAGCTTGTCCAAGTGCAGCAGGAAGTGGTTTTTTAACGCCGACAGAAGGAATTAATGCAATGCATTATTTAAGAACCGGGACTACTTTCTCAGGAAGAACCTATACCATGCAGCCAGGCGGACCATATCCTGCTTTGAGAGGTTTAATGACTTGGTCTGTAAACTGGGATTTTTCTTCTTGTGGTAATTCAGCTGAATTGTCTAAAGCGTATGCCGCTTATTTTGCAGGACAGACAGCTGCAAGGGCATTACCTGAAGGGATCGAAACGAAAAACACGACTATCGCTTACTTTAAAAATGATGCTTTATTAGTGACAACTGACTCTGGAGATATTGCTCAGGTAGAAGTTTTCAATACCATTGGACAACCATTGGTGAGTCATAGAAATGTTCATCAAAACAAAGAAGTGGTGCTTCATAACTACAGCTTTACCACTAAGCAATTATTTTTAGTTGTGGTGACGGACAAAGCAGGAAATAAAAAATCATTCAAAGTAATGAACTTTTTGAACTAAAAGGACAGTATGGAAGAATGAAAAATACAGAAATAAAAAGTTGGAATGGTTAAAATTGAGTTTGGTTATTTATTTTTTAATCTAATTTTTATTTCGAATAAATGCTGCAAATTGAGGTGATTTGTTATTTGGTTTTCACCTGAAGGAAGCGCATTATAAACCCGACAATTGTATTGTCGGGTTTTTTTTGTCCAAAAATAATACATTACTCTTTGCTTTTATTTTATAAGTTTTATCGGATATTTAAAATTTTACCTGACGATAGTTTTGTAAATAATTTCTTATATTTGAAAAAAAAAGAATGATTGGGGAGAATGTAAGAAAGATTAGGGTTATTAAGGGATATTCTCAGCAATATATGGCTGATTTGTTAGAAATTTCGCAAGCTGCCTACTCAGATATGGAGACAGGTAAAACAAAGATTAGTTTTGAGAAATTGCAGAAAATTTCTTTAGCCTTAAATCTTGACATGAATTATATCGTTAATTTTCATGAGAGTAAATTGTTCAGTTCTAATTTGAATAATTTGATGACAAACAAAGAAGAGATTAATGACCTTAAAACTCACTTTGCTAAAGAAAGAGAACTTTACAAGGAACAAATCAATACTTTAAAAGGGGAGATAAGTTATTTAAGGAATAAACTTGATAGTAAAGAATAAGTAGATAATGTAAGGCGAAAACTAAATCTTTTTTGAACGTTTTGTGAATCATGCAGTATTCTTTAAAGAAGGAATTTTTTTTAAGGATAAGTGAACCCACAAAGTGCTATTTTTTTTGCTGCTTTATGGACCCTAAAATTGAATTTTAAGTACTTTTGAATTTCATAAATTCATTAAAAAAGTCATGCAAAAATCAATCTGCCTCGTAATCGTATTTTTAATTTCTACTATTATCACAGCTCAGACAAAATTTAGCGAACCCGAAGTTGATCCTATCCAGATTCAAAAAAACTTTAAGGACTGGTCTGTCTATCAAAGTAAAAATATTATGCTTTCAAGAGATTTTCTAGCGTTGGATGCTCTTTCAACGGAAATTTCCAAAGAAACTTTTTTGGATCAATTAGCAAACGAAAATTACATTCCAATTCGATTAAAGTCAGAGCAGGGGATCTATTGCTACAAATTGTTTACAATTCAGCCCAATTCAGATACCAGTATAAAAGCAACAATACACCAAATAGGTTTTGATGCTCTAAAAAACTATAAAATGGAAGGAACTGTTTTTCCTCCATTCTCTTTTAAAGATTTAGAAGGTAACCTGGTTTCAAACGAATCGATGAAAGGAAAGATAGTAGTCATCAAATGCTGGTACATTCATTGTACACCCTGTATCAGAGAATTTCCACAAGTCAACAAATTAGCCGCAGAATACAAAGATCGAAAAGACATGCTGTTTGTAAGCCTTGCAGAAGATTCTGCCACGCAATTAAAAACATTCCTCTCCAGAAAGCCATTGTCCTATGCTGTAATTCCAGACATGAAAGTATACATGAATGAAGCCTTGCAGTTAAATTCATTTCCAACGCATTTTATTTTAAACAAAGAAGGAATGATTGCTAAAGTCCTGCCTAATTTCGAAAGTTTAGAAGTCGCTTTGGATAAAGAGAGTAAATTATAGTGTGTGAGATGTAAAGCGTAAGATGTTATCACATTGGAGCGAAATGAAGTGTTTTACAATTAACATTTCACATCTCACAATCCACATTTTACAATAAACATAAGGCCTTTGCAACTCTGAACCTTTTTTCATACTTTTGCACCAAATTAATTAAAAAGACATTCATGTTAACAGTCAATAATTTATCAGTTCAGTTTGGCAAACGAATTTTGTTTGACGAAGTAAATACAACTTTCACTCATGGAAATATTTACGGAGTTATTGGAGCCAACGGTGCTGGAAAATCTACTTTTCTAAAAATCATCTCAGGTGATATCGATCCAACTTCGGGGCATATTCATTTAGAACCGGGAAAACGTATGTCGGTTTTGAACCAGAACCACAACATGTTCGATGAGCATACGGTTTTGGAAACTGTGTTGATGGGAAATAAAGTTTTGTATGCTGTTAAGAAAGAAATGGATGAACTTTATGCAGACTACAACGATAAAAACGCAGACAGAATTGGAGAACTTCAGGTTCAGTTTGAAGAAATGAACGGTTGGAATGCCGACTCTGATGCGGCGGCGATGTTGTCTAACTTAGGAATCACAGAAGCAGATCATTATACTCTAATGGGGGATTTGGAAGGAAAAATTAAAGTACGTGTGCTTTTAGCGCAGGCACTTTTTGGAAATCCTGATTTGCTTATCATGGATGAGCCTACCAACGACTTGGACTTTGAGACCATTGCGTGGTTAGAGAACTTCCTTGCGAATTATGAAAATACAGTAATTGTAGTATCTCACGACCGTCACTTTTTAGATGCGGTTTGTACACATATTTCTGATATTGATTTTGGAAAAATAAATCACTACTCAGGAAACTATACGTTCTGGTACGAGTCTAGCCAATTAGCGGCAAAACAACGTGCACAGCAGAATAAAAAAGCAGAAGAGAAGAAACAGGAGCTTGAAGAATTTATTCGTCGTTTTAGTGCGAATGTTGCGAAATCGAAACAAGCTACTTCTCGTAAAAAAATGATTTCGAAATTGAATATTTCTGAAATTAAACCTTCAAGCCGTCGTTATCCTGCAATTATTTTTGATCAGGATCGTGAAGCCGGAGATCAGATTTTGAATGTTGAAGGTCTGGGAGCTTCCATCGATGGCGATCTTTTGTTTAAAGACGTTGATTTGAATATGGCAAAAGGCGATAAAATCGTTCTTTTTTCTAAAGATTCACGTGCTACAACAGCATTCTACCAAATTTTGAACAACCAGCAAAAGGCAGATGCCGGAACTTTTGATTGGGGAATTACAACCAATCAGGCTTATTTACCGGCTGAGAATCATTCTTTCTTTGAAAATGATCTGACTTTGGTAGATTGGTTACGCCAATACGCCAAAACAGAAGAAGAGCGTGATGAGGTTTTTATTAGAGGATTCTTAGGGAAAATGATTTTTTCCGGAGAAGAGGCGTTAAAAACAAGCCGCGTATTATCAGGAGGAGAAAAAGTACGTTGTATGCTATCCAGAATGATGATGGAGAGAGCTAATATCTTAATGCTTGATGAGCCAACCAATCACTTAGATCTGGAGTCCATTACAGCTTTTAATAACTCATTGAAAAATTTTAAAGGTTCCGTAATTTTCACCACACATGACCACGAGTTTGCACAAACAGTTGGTAACAGAGTAGTGGAATTAACACCAAACGGAGTCATAGACCGTTACATGACATTTGACGAATACCTGGACGATGAAAAAATTCAGGAATTAAGAAAAAAAATGTACAACCTGTAATTTTATAATTTATAATAAGAGAAATCCCGTTCGCTAGCTGAACGGGATTTTTTTTGATTTATTTTTTGCCAAACAGTTTGGCGAGAATGAAGATAATTATCGCAATAATAAAAATAACGATAAAGATACCAAAGCCCATTCCGGCTTTAAAAATGTCTCCGATAACTTCGCAGCTCGTAAATGAAAATACTATTACAAATACCATTAACAAACGTTTGATTTTATTTTGCATGACTTTGATGTTTTAAGAACTTGCTGTTCTGATTCGTATAACTTAAAATTAGGCCAAAGAACAAGAAAGATCTTATATGATTTAATTAAAAAGTTCTATGATTTAGAGTAAAACCAACTAGGTGCAAAAGGTTAAACAACTTTACAATAAAGAGAAGTAAAGATAAGGGAAAGGTAATGTTCTCTTAAAAGCTATTACGTTTTCGAACAATACTTTTGTTCAGTCTAAACAAAAAAACGTATGAAAAAACTTTACTTATTATTTATGCTTCTGGGGCTAAGTTATGCTTCAAAAGCGCAAAATTTATTTCCTTATCTGCAAAACGCGACACCAACATCTATCTACGTTAACTGGAAAACGGATAGTAATCCGGAATCTATCGTAGAGTACGGAACAACAGCATCAAATCTAAATGTTACGGTTACCGGTAATACAAATGTTTTTACAGATTCAGGTTATCCGGGGAATTATTTCTATCATAGTGCAAAGTTGACGAACCTTTCGGCTAACACGAAATATTTCTACAGAATAAAAACCGGAGCAGATGTGTCTTCGGTTTATTCTTTTAAAACATTGCCCAATCCGGGACAAGCAGCCACAGCTAATGGACACATTCGGTTTTTGATTATGGGGGATAATCAACTGAAAGCTGTTCCGCGTTATGATTCTTTGGTGTCAGCTGCTAAAAGAAAGATAAAACAGAAATGGGGAAAAGACGCATCTCCGGATGATAATATCTCTATGACTTTTATGGTGGGAGATCAGGTTGATGTGGGAACTTTAGATCATTATGAAAATGTGCATTTTAAAAAGAACAGAGGTTTGTCAGGTAATGTGCCTATTCAGACCACAGTAGGAAACCATGAAACTTATGGAACGCTGGGAATGAATTCCTATTACGATCATTTTTATATAAGTGAACTTTCATACAAAGGGATTTCGTCGGGAACAGAGAATTATTATGCCCAGCAGGCCGGTAATGTCTTGTTTATCAGTTTAAGTTCAGAACATACAGGGGCTGAACAGCTAAGCTGGTTGCAAAAAGTTCTTACCGCTGCAAATGCGGATAATACCGTAGAATGGATTTTCTCTTTAAGCCACAGACCTTATCAGGCAGAGCAATATGTGGGGGATATTTCGACCTGGGTTCGTAATACAGCCGTGCCGCTATTGGTAACTTCTCCAAAATATTCAATGCATATTGGGGCGCACCATCATTTGTATCATCGCGGACAATTGAAAAATACACCTACCTATAATATTATTTCGGGAGGTACAGCCTGGGATCAATATTGGGGATCTTCTACAGAGCAGGATTTTGATGATGTACAGAAAACCATTTGTAACTGGATTTACCAAATTGTAGATATTGATGTGACAAACGGAAAAATGGACATTGAAAGCTATTCTATTGGAAGTGTTGATAAATGGAAGAACAACCAGCTAATGGATGAATTTCATCGATATAAAAACAAAGCGGCACCTGCCAAACCTTCGATTACGAATACTTTTACTGCGACAAATACATTGCCGCTAACCGTTTCCGGATCGACTTATACGACAACTACAGAGGAGAAGTTGAATACCAGTCAGTTTTTGATTTCTCAGACACCAACATTCGATATTGTAAAGAAAGAAGTATATAGAGATTTCGAAAATTTATACGGAAAGTATGGCACTAAGAAAGATTCGACTGTAAACATCAATCTGGGTGTAGATATTACCAAAATGGATTTGGCTTCTAATTCACTTCCAAATGGCAAATACTATGTGAAGTTAAGATACAGAGATCGTAATCTTGAATGGTCGCCATGGAGTGATGTTCAGACTTTTACGATTACAGGAAGTAACAATGTAAATACGGCAATAGTTACAGATGCTGTTACTTATTCGTTGAACGCACCCATAAAAGTTGATTTTACTGATGCTCCGGCCAGTACTTCAACGTGGATTGGTTTATACAAAGAAGGGCAGACTCCGGGAGGTTCTTCGCCATCGCAAACCTGGAAATATACGGACGGAAGTGCCAGCGGGTTTATCACTTTTTCTAGCGGACTGGCTACTAAAGGACGTTATTATGCTGCAATATTTTCAAATGGAGGGTACACGGAAATTGCACCGCGAAAATACTTTTATGTAGGGCCGGTACCGACCTTAACGACTGATAAAACCGAGTATTCTGTTGGGACTCCTATCCTTATTAATTATACAAATGGTCCACAACTGGCAAAAGACTGGATTGGTATTTACAGAATGGGAGTTAATCCAGGATCCGGAGTTACAGCAACAAGCTGGCAATATGTTACAACGGCTGCAGATGCTAAATCTTTCACAGGACTGCCAAAAGGCTACTATTATGCCGAGTATTATTTACAGGACGGATTTAATCCGATTGGAAACAAAGTATTTTTTAAAGTAGGAGCGGTCGTTACCGAATTATGGATCAATAAACCGGTTTATGATTTGGGCGAGCAGATTACCGCTTCGTGGACAGACGCTCCGGGAATTGTAAAAGACTGGTTGGGGATTTATCATGATGGAGATAATCCGAATGAAAAACCACTGGTGAGTTATACCTATTTCGAAGGACTTTCTGAAGGAACAAAAAATATTGCAGCTACGGAATTACCAACACAAAAAGGGAAGTACTTTTTGGTAATGTTTACTAACGATTCTTATAATGAAGTTTCCAACAGAGTATCTTTTGAAGTAATCGATCCACATCTGAACAACGATGAATTTAAAATCGATAATGGTTTGAGAGTCTATCCAAATCCAACAAAGAATGATACGGAAACCTTTATTCAGTCCGAATATCCTATTGATGAAATAGAAATTTACAGCATGGAAGGGAAATTATTATATGCTACAAAAAATGTAAACAATAATAAGTTTTCTCTAATCAATCAGGATTTACCAAAAGGAGTTTATATTCTAAAAATACATTCCCGTAAATTGTTTACGGCTAAACTAATTGTGAAGTAGATTTTTTTTTTTTTTTTGAAACCCCATTTGCGTTTGTAAGTGGGGTTTCGTTTTTTAGGTTATGACAGTTCGTGTTCAGGAACTGTCTTTTTTATTGATTCTTTTATGGTGTCAATTTGATTCAGATGTCGTAGGATATGATGAATAAAAAACTGAAAAGTATCTCCCAGTTTTAATCTTAGTAAACGGGATAAAGAAGTGGGGATTTTGATACGATTCAAACTCACCTTTTTGGATTGTTCCAGTAGTGCTAATAATTCAAGTTGTTGGTTGATGAATTTATCAATTACACGCTTGTCAAGCTCAAAGTTTAAAGGATTTTTATCTTTAAAGGTTTTCATTTTGTTCAGCTTTTCTTTTGGAAGCATACTTTTGGCAAAATAACCGCCTAAAAATCCACTATTAAAATGGGTTTCAGAAGAGGTTTTCGAGTTCTTTATCTTGTCTTTTATCTGAGGCAGGTAATAATCACCATACAAATTCAAATGCTCCATGCATTCGAGAATGTTCCAGGACGCAGGATCTTCTTTCCACGTCAAAGTTTGTATGTGATCATTCTTAAGTTTCTCCGCCTGATTGATGCTATCTTTCGTTTGATCGATTAGTAATTGTATGAGTTTTTCTGATTGCATAGGTTTTATTTTTGAAGCAAAGTTTCAAAAAGTTTTTCCGGAAATGATTGATTGAAATCAAGACTTTTTTAATCGGGATAAAGTCTCCGGTGTCATTCTTAGATAGTTGGCAATGTGTTTGTTTGGCACTTCCTGAAAAAGCTGCGGACTTCTCCTTAAAACTCTTTGGTATCTTTCTTTTGGAGAATTGGTTAAAATATCAATTTCGCGTTCCATTTGCTGCACTACTAAGTTTTCTAAAATAGTAATCCATAGGTTTTTATTGACTTCAATTTTTAAAAACTGATCGATTTGTTTTTTTGTGATGACCTTCAGAACTGTTTTTTTAATGGCCTGAATACACAGGTCAGAAGGCTTTCCTGTTAAGAAAGAATCCAGTGACACAATTAAATTTTGCTGGTAACCAAATCGAATGACTTGTTCGTCATCATCGTCCAAAACAAAAAGCCGTAAGCTTCCGCTCTCGACCAAATAAATATTGTCGTCTATGCTTCCTCTTACTTTAAGAAATTCATTTCTGTTTAGGGTTATTGTTTTTTCAGAAAGTGCAATGATTTCTTTCATTTTTTTGAGCAATTAGTATCGTATGAATTTCAATATTTTCGGATTTTGGATATTTAATTTCAAACGATTTAATGATTTTGAAATTATGTATAGAAAGCTGTTTTTCTATGTTCTTTAAATTGTGATAATAGAAATAGGTTCGGTCGCCGGTGCTTCCCGAAATGAAACCTGATTCAGTCGAATGCCCTTCAACAAAACTAAGATAAAAAATACCACCAGAACAGAGTATTTTATCAATGTTGTTGATTAGTTTGGAACAATCTTCTTCGGACAAATAGGGCAGACAAAAACCACAAATAATGGCATCAAATTGTTGATTTACTTTGTTGAGGTCTCGCGTGTCCATTACTTCAAACTGGGCAAAAGGATTGTTCTTTTGTGCTAATTCAATCATTTTGGGAGCAATGTCAATCCCTCTAATTTTTAAATTGGGTTTCTTTGATAATAAATATTTTGTGATGTTTCCCGGGCCACAGCCAATTTCAAAGATATGAAGCTGTTCGTTTTTCAAAGCATCGCAAAAGAAGTCGTAAGTTTCATTATACAGCTTTAAATCCATGAACTTATCTTGATAAATAGTTGCAATTTTATCCCAGGTTTCGAAAGTTTCTTTGTATTGATCCATAGCTTTAATCTTGTGTTTGGTCTGTAAGCAAGAAGTATAGGTAAGTGCTGTACTGCTAAAATATAATTTTAAATTTAGAGACGGAAATAGTTTTTTTGATGTAGACTTTTAGTCTGGTCTCCAGCTTTAAAGTTTTTTTTGACAGTTTATGGTCGGCTCAAAATGATTGGGCAATGGTTCCGGTAAAATTTAATTAGCGGGTTATTTTACGCATAAGGGCTTCAAATGGGCCGTTCTTAAAGTGTCTTGCCCAAAGTTTACTAAAGTAGTAACTGAGTGCAAAGTACGCAATTGAAAACAGTAAAATATAAATTGGTTTTGTCGCTTTCGGATCTGTTGAATATTGGACCAGATCATTACCTGTTAGTGCAGAAAATAAAATGATCCCAATAGTAAGATGTGAAATATAATGCGTAAGCGTCATTTGACCCGTTGGTGCAAAATTTTGTACATATTGGTTATTTCCGTTTTTTTCTCCGATGTACATAAAA
Organism: Flavobacterium sp. UGB4466; assembly: GCF_903469665.1. Taxonomy (GTDB): domain Bacteria; phylum Bacteroidota; class Bacteroidia; order Flavobacteriales; family Flavobacteriaceae; genus Flavobacterium; species Flavobacterium lipolyticum. The sequence goes on from NZ_CAGKLC010000037.1 coordinate 14,123, forward strand.
AAGGCAATCAGCATCAGAGCAAATCCGGAGGTGCTTAGCATAAAAGGAAGGTACGGAGGGAGATAATCGGCATTGATAAATAAATGTAAATTCTCTGAAAGTACAAATTGGCCGGACAGTAATTGAAGTAATGCTATCGATACATATAGTAAAAGTCCAAGCACAAACATTTTTTTCTGCATTTTGATGCTGCTCCAGTTTAGTCTTCCGAGATACATTCCTAAAAGAAAATAAGCAATCCAGGGGAATACAGCATTCCAGCCATTGTAAAAAGTATTTCTGATAAACCCGTTCAGGGTATAAAAATCTTTGTATTGAAAAGTGGCAATGTTCCAGCCCGTTTCATAAGGAACGATAAAAATTAAAAGGTGAAAACCAAATACCGCCACAGCCGCCAGAAACAGAAAAAACCTTTTGTCTAAAAAGATTATAAAAGCAATTATGAACATATAGCAACCGTAAAAGTGCAAAATATCGGCAGGCCAGATCAGGTTAAGTAAAAGTCCGATGACAAATAAAAAACCAGCTCGTTTGAGGATGGTATTTCTCAGCTTGTTTTTCTCGGCAGCAGTATATTCCACTCTGTTGGTCATAAGTGCAATACCCATTCCTGCCAGAATTACAAAAACAGAACTTGAGTTGCCGCTAAAAAGAGACATAAATTGTGCAACAGTACTTTGGTCGTTATGGGAGCCAAAAACCATATTGAAATTAACAATAAACATTCCGAAGATGGCATATGCTCTTGCCAGGTCAAATCCTATAATTCTTTGTTTCATTTTTTTATATTTTATGAAACAAATGTCGAAATGAAAAATCGCGGGAAATTTGACTTAAGTCAAATAATACATTTAAATTCGGGACCGGATCCTGCTTAGCGTTTCCAGCGATATTCCAAGATAAGAAGCAATATGTGTAAGCTGGATGTTTTTAATAATATACGAATGTTCTTTAATTAATTTAAGGTAGCGGGTCGTAGCGTCCAGTGTGCGAAACTGAAACAAGCGATCCTCTAGCCAAATCGCGTAATATTCGGTAAGCATCAAATCTAATTCTGTCAATTTTGGGAATTGTTTTTTTGCATTCTGAAATCCTTTAAAGTCAGTTTGTGAAATGGTGATGTCTGTCACGGCCTGAATAAATTCGTTGCTTGTCGTTTGCAGGCAATAACTATTAAAAGACACCGCGATATCATCTTTAAAGTATAATTCTGTCGTGATTTCTTTTCCATCATCGAGGTAGTACTTTCTAACAATCCCTTCTTCTATAAAATAGCTTTTACTGCAAATTTCATCTTGCCGTAATAAAAAAGCTCCTTTTTTTAAAGTCCTGGTAGTGGAGATGTTATTTAAAGCGGCTAAGGTTTCCTGATCAAGGTTGTTTATAAAAGCATCTATTTTGGTGAGATAGGAATTCATTTTTTCGGTATGTATTCGGTTTTTAAAAGTAATCATAGCCAGGATGATTATTTTTCTCCTAATCTTAGGTGTTTTGGTTGGTCAAATATAATAAAATAGCAAAAAGGATCTGATTAAGTTAAGAGATGTTGATGAGGTTGTACGAAAGGTTCTTTGACTTGTATAGTTTCATGAGCAACGAATTCCAATTTTGTGCTGTACTATTATTCATTTCTACGGAATTTAAAGAGAATGCTTTGTGCTATTACAACGCTAAAAATTTATTCAAATATTTGTATTTAGAAAGAGACTGCAAATAAATTCTGATTTTGTATATTTGCCCAACCAAACATTATACTTAATTATGAGCCAAAAAGTATTACTTAATTCAAAAGAAGTTACTATCATACTCCATCGTTTGGCTTGTCAGTTAATCGAAAAACATCTTGATTTTTCAGATACTATTTTAATCGGAATTCAGCCAAGAGGTGTTTTTTTAGCCGAACGTTTGAAACAAATATTAGAAAGCGAGTACAAAACGCCCGAAATTTCTCTGGGTTATTTGGACATCACCTTTTTTAGAGACGATTTCCGCCGCACCGAAAAACCGCTTGAAGCGAATAGAACCCAAATCAATTTTATAGTCGAAAATAAAAAAGTCATTTTTATTGATGACGTTTTGTTTACCGGACGAAGCATTCGTTCCGCGTTAACTGCTATTCAGTCTTTTGGAAGACCTTCAGAAATTGAATTGTTAGTTTTAATTGACCGACGTTTTAGCCGTAATCTGCCAATTCAGCCCGATTATCGTGGCCGTCAGGTAGATGCTATCAATGACGAAAAAGTAAAAGTAAGCTGGAAGGAAAATGACGGTGAAGATGTTGTTCACTTGGTAACAAATTAGTTTAATCGGTTAACCGGTTAATTGTTTAATCGGAAGGAATCGATTAAACAGTTAAACAAATAAACGATTAAACAGTAAAAACAGTTAAACATTAAACATGAAAGAATTAAGCGTAGATCATTTATTGGGAATTAAATATATCAATGAAAATGATATTAACCTGATTTTTGAAACGGCCGATCATTTTAAAGAAGTCATTAACAGACCTATTAAAAAAGTTCCTTCATTACGAGATATTACCATTGCCAATATTTTCTTCGAGAACAGTACAAGAACTAAACTTTCCTTTGAATTGGCACAAAAAAGATTATCGGCTGATGTGATTAGTTTTTCGGCAGCCCAGTCTTCGGTTAAAAAAGGGGAGACCCTGATTGATACTGTAAATAATATCCTTTCAATGAAAGTTGATATGGTTGTAATGCGCCACTCCAATCCCGGAGCGGCTTATTTTTTATCCAAAAATGTCAAAGCCAGTATCGTGAATGCCGGAGACGGAGCACACGAACACCCAACTCAGGCTTTATTAGACAGTTATTCGATTAGAGAAAAATTAGGCGATGTGGCCGGAAAAAAAGTGGTCATTGTAGGAGATATTCTGCATTCGAGAGTAGCTTTGTCTAACATATATGCTTTGAAGATGCAGGGAGCTGAGGTAAAAGTATGCGGGCCAAAAACACTGATTCCGAGATATATTGAATCACTTGGTGTCACAGTTGAACCCAATTTGCGTAAAGCTTTAGAGTGGTGTGATGTTGCTAATATGCTTCGTGTTCAAAATGAACGTATGGATGTGAATTTTTTTCCATCGACACGTGAGTATGCACAGCAATACGGAGTAGATAAACCGTTACTCGACTCTCTTGGGAAAGAAATCGTTATCATGCACCCGGGACCAATTAACAGAGGGGTAGAGATTACTTCCGAAGTGGCTGACTCCGATCATTCTGTTATTCTGAATCAGGTCGAAAACGGAGTAGCGATCAGAATGGCAGTGATTTATTTGCTAGCGTCTAAGATTCAACAGTAATGTGATATAGTTTTCAGTCGCGGTTTTCAGTCTCAATATTGACAGGGAAATTTCCCTGAGACTGAAAACTGAGACTGAAAACTGAGACTGAAAACTGAGACTGAAAACTGAGACTGAAAACTGAGACTGAAAACTGAGACTGAGACTGAGAACTGGGAATAAGAACTGAAAACTAAAAAAACTTCGTACCTTAGCTTTTCAAATCAGAAGTGTATATATTATAAAGATGAAAGTAGATCAAAAAGGACATACCGTTACCATTAAAGATACTCAGGGAGATTTTAATGCTTTTTTGGAAAGAGTAACGCAACAGTTTAAAACCTTTGAAAAACAAAATATTATAATCGATTTATCAGCAGATAGTGATGTATCGGAAAAAGAGGTGAAACTTTTTTTACCCCTTGCCAAGCAACAGAAGAAAGCCAAAAAATCATTTGTAATAGTAGTTTCAGATCTAGACTTTAATGCCGTTTCAGATAAATTAGTCGTTGTTCCGTCACTTTTGGAAGCGCACGATATTATCGAAATGGAGGAAATCGAAAGAGACCTCGGGTTTTAATTGTAGATTTTAGAGTTCAGATTTTAGATTTTGAATGTTGAAATCTAAAATATATATTCAATCTAGAATCTAAAATCAGCAATCTAAAATTAAGCTTACCATACTTGGCTGTTATGCCGCTACTCCCAGAACAATTACGAACCCTACTTCGCAGGTTTTAGAAATAAGAAATCGGTTATTTTTAATTGATTGTGGTGAGGGAACACAGGTGCAACTTAGAAAGAATAAGATTAAATTCTCCAAAATAAATCACATCTTTATCTCGCATCTTCACGGAGATCACCTTTATGGATTAATTGGAACTATTTCTACTTTTTCTCTTTTAGGAAGAACGACCGATTTACATATTTACGGACCGAAAGGGATTAAAGAACTTATTCTGCTTCAATTAAAATTGACGGAATCCTGGACGACCTATAAATTGTTTTTCCATGAATTAGAGTCAAAAGAAAGCGAAGTTATTTTTGAAGACAATAAAGTTATTGTAAAAACGATTCCATTGAAGCATCGCGTGTATACAAACGGATTTTTGTTTCAGGAAAAACCCGGTGATCGAAAATTAAATGTAGAAGCGGTTCAGCAATACAATATTCATACGGCCTATTTTCAAAAAATAAAAGGAGGTGGTGACGTTACACTTGACGATGGAACTGTAATAAAGAACAAAGAATTATCCTTTGATCCTATTCCGTCAATGAGTTACGCGTTTTGTTCTGATACAGTGTATCACGAAGACGTACTTCCTATAATTAAGGATGTTGACGTTTTGTATCACGAATCTACCTTTTTGGAGTCAGAAGCCGCTTTGGCATTGAAAACGTTACACTCAACCGCAAAAGAAGCCGCAACAATTGCACTTAAAGCAAATGCAAAAAAGTTAATTCTGGGACATTATTCAACACGTTACGATGGTATCGAACGTTTTAAAGTAGAAGCCGAAACCGTTTTTCCAAACACACTTTTGGGAGATGACGGGAGGAGTTTTGAGTTTTAAAATGTGAGTTATGCGTTATGCGTTATGCGTTATGAGTTATGAGTTATGCGTTATGAGTTATAAATGACAAAATGGTAAATTGTTTTTTCTTTTTTTTTGTAAGAATTTGAAATCAAAAAAATCTACAATCTACAATCTACAATCTAAAATCTGCAATCTAAAATCTGCAATCTAAAATCAACAATCATGAACGATTTAAGCAATTATAGAAAATCTTACGAAAAGAGTGAATTATTGGAAACCAATATTCCCGAAGACCCAATCAATCTGTTCAACCGATGGTTTCATGAGGTAGAAGATTTTGGTGCAAGCGGAGAAGTTAATGCCATGACGGTATCGACAATTGGATTGGATGGTTTTCCGAAATCGAGAGTGGTTTTATTGAAGAAATTCTCGGAAGAAGGGTTTATTTTTTATACCAATTATGATTCGGAAAAAGGGAAGGCGATAGCCGCAAACCCGCATGTTTGTTTGTCATTCTTTTGGCAGGAAATGGAACGTCAGGTCATCATCAAAGGAATCGCTACCAGAACATCAGATAATATATCTGATGGCTATTTTGATTCTCGTCCTGATGGAAGTAAATTGGGTGCGATTGTTTCAAAGCAAAGCGAAGTGATTCCGTCCCGAACTTTTTTGGAAGAAAATTTGAAAAAACTGGAAAAAGAATTCGAAGGAAAACACATTCCCAGACCTGAAAATTGGGGTGGTTTTTTAGTAACTCCTTTAGAGGTAGAATTTTGGCAGGGGAGACCCAATAGATTGCATGACAGAATTCGTTATCAAAGTCAATCTGACTTTTCATGGAAGATGGAAAGGTTATCCTCTTAGCTTGTAGGATTATTACTTTCGATTGTAAAATTATTGCGTATTTTATCGATATTATTTGTAGTTTAACGATAAATTGAATAAGTTTGAGAAAGAAACAAGTCAATTTATTTTAATAAATATTTAAAGGATTTGCCCCAACATCTACTTTAAAAATTAAACTACTATGTCATTATGAAAAAGATGATGCGTAACATGAGGTTCGTTGCAATAGTTGCCCTACTTGTTGCAATGAGCTCCTGTTCAGCGGACAGCGCAGAGGGTAGCGAAAACCCTGCTACAGCCGAGGCTGTCGTTGCTAACTACAATTACAATGATTCAGAAATCGAATCGATGAAACTTATCAATGATTATCGGGTAAGTATTGGTCTGAATGCTCTGAAAGGAATCAATCACGTTTCATTTAAGTGCGAAGAACACAACAAATACATGATCGCAAACAATGTGGTTGATCATAATGATTTTACTTCGCGTTCCAATAATATCATGAGTGTTTTAGGTGCTAAAAAAGTAGGCGAAAATGTTGCTTACAATTATAAAACTTCTGAGGCTGCTTTAAGAGCCTGGTTGGATAGCCCCGGACACAAGGCAAATATTGAAGGAGACTATACTCATTTTGGTTTGTCAGTTTCGATTGACTCTAAAACCGGAAAGAAATACTATACGAACATCTTTGTGAAGATGTAGAGAAAATATTGGACTGGTTTAGTTTTTATTGATCGTTGTAATTCAGAGAATTGCAACGATTTTTTTTGGCTATGTATGAAATTAGTTCTTAAGGTGTACTGATGTAAAAGTGGGTTAGTTGTTCTCAAAGAGTCTAAATAAAGCATAAGGTTAAACGCTATGAGTGACGAAAACTATGGTTGGTGTGAAGCCTAATCCCAAATAAGTAAAGAAGACGAATCATACAGATTCGTTTCACGAAAGCGGAATTTTAAAGGAGTTATTTACAAGTTTTAAAAAAACAAATTCCAAATTCCAATCAGTATTTAATCTGCTTTTGGAATTTGGAATTTTAGAGTTTAAGATATTACGTTTTTTTAGAATTATTTGAATTTGGTTTTTTACAAGGCTGTGATAATAAATTCGCTTCGTCTGTTCATTTGATGTTGTTCTTCTGTACACGGTACACCATCAGAACAGCCATTTACCAGTTGGGTTTCTCCATATCCTTTTCCGGTTAGTCTGTTTTTAGCGATTCCGTTTTTAACGAGCCATTCAATTGTTGATTTAGCTCTTCTGCCGGATAAGGCTTCGTTGTATTGATGTGTAGCACGACTGTCTGTGTGTGAACGAATATCAAGTTTCATCGTTGGATGGCTGTTTAAGACATCAAGTATTTTTTCTAAATCCAGAGCAGCTTCTGTACGGATATTTGATTTATCCAGATCAAAGTAAATCATTTTGATACCAAAACATTTTCCTAAATCATCGCCAATAGTGACTTTACAGGCGGATTTTTCCAATGCAATAGGAAGACTGGTTTTTCCGGTTAGTTTTCCAATGGTAATATTGATTTCTTTGGTGGTATATTCTTCTTTTTCTGCTCTTACATTATACGTTTTTCCACATTCAACAGGGAAACTGTAAAAACCGGTTGCATCTGAAATAGTAGTGTTTTTTATATTGCCCAGATTGTCATACAAGGTTAATTTTGTGTTTGGTAAAACAGATAAGGTTTCAGCGTCTGTAATGATTCCGTTTAGCTCTTGTATGCATTGCAGTTTTCTTGTTTCGAGAAATTTGTAGATGTCATCAGAACCTTGTCCGCCATCTTTATTAGAGCTAAAATAGCCTCTTCTGGATACAGGATCAATAATGTAGGCAAAATCATCTTTAGGCGAGTTAACATCCGCTCCAAGATTCTGAATATTGCTTATGGTTCCGTTATCTTCAATTTGACCTACAAAAACGTCCAGACCGCCAAGTCCGGGATGTCCGTCAGAAGCAAAATAAATTTCATTATCGCTGGTAACAAACGGAAATGTTTCTTTTCCTTGTGTATTTATCACTTTACCTAAATTCACAGGTGTGCCATAACTGCCATTGCCATTGATGCTTACTTTGTAAATGTCAGACTGACCTACTGTTCCGGGCATGTCTGAAGCGAAATACAGCGTTTTTTCATCAGGACTAAGTGCAGGATGTGCTGTACTGTAATTATCACTGTCAAAAGGAAGTTCGGTTATGTTGGTCCATTTTCCGTTTTCAAGAGTGGCTCTGTATATTTTGATTAAAGTAATTTTGTTGTCATCTTTTCCTTTTTTACCGTTTATATAATTGTTTCTGGTGAAGTAAACCGTTTGTCCGTCTTTCGTAAAAGCGGGAGAAGACTCGTGAAACTTTGTATTAAGTGATGTTTTGAATTTATTGACTTTCACTGTACTGTTGGCAGGAGGGTCTGTATCGGCAAAATACAAATTCGTAAAATATTCTCCGGTCCATTTGTGTTTGCGTTGTGAAAAGTTTCCGGTATCCCGGGCAGAGGCAAAGTATATTTTACCGTTGTAAACATAGGAACTGTAATCAGAGTATTTAGAGTTGATTCCGGCATCTTCAATTTTGTATCGGCCGGAATTGGCTTTGATTTTGTCCAGATAGTTTACATCCTCGGCATATAATTTTGCTCTGTCATCGTTCTTAGATTTAGCCAAAAAATCAGCCATAATTTTACCAGCCTTATCGGTTTGTCCGATTGATTTCAGACATTGTGCATATCGATAGTAATACTCTGGCTCGACAGCGGTGTTCATCGCAAATAATTCACCGTACCATTTTGCGGCAGCTTCAAAGTTAGAGTTGAAGTAGTGTGAGTTTCCGAGCTTCTTAAACAAATCTTCCGATTTGTATCCTTTATCAGCTACACGTTCATAGGTTTTAATAGCGTCGATATACGCATAATTGTCGTAGTTCTTATCGGCAGTATTAATTTTCGATTGTTGCGCATAACTGCCGGCTGAAAAAGAACAGATAATTGTTAAGCAAAGGAGTATATAATTTTTCATAATCGTTATTTTTAGAAGAAACGTGGCGTTGTCATTTTACCATTGTTTTTGAAGAATTCGTAACGCAGGAATATCTCATGTGATCCTGAATTATAGTTGTTTAAACGTGTGGTTTCGCGGTCGTAACCATAACCAAGATAAAGACCGTCAGTAATCTGGAATCCTACCATAGCACTAAGTGAGGCGCTCCATCGGTAGGCCGCTCCAACCACAAGTTTATCCATGAACATAAAGTTGGCAGAAACATCTACCTGAAGCGGTGCTCCTTGGACCATTTTGGTTAGTAAGGCGGGTTTAAATTTGATGTATTGAAGTCTATCAAGATCAAACACATAACCTGCCATTAAATAATAGTTGATTTTATCTTTGTAAATGGCATAATCATTATCACTGTACCGGTTGGTTTCGATAAAATTAGGTACCGATAAACCAATGTATGCTTTATCAGAATGCCAATAGACTCCGGCTCCCACATTCGGTGAAAACTTATTGTTTAAATCCTGAAACTGTGGATCTCCCTGACTCTCCGGATTTAATTTGCTGACATCCAAATTGAACAGGTTGGCTGTTCCTTTGATACCAAACGAAAGTTTAAAATCGGCTGAGGTCTGAATAGTATAGGAAAGGTCAACCGAAAAGTTATTTTCGTTAGTTGGGCCAATTTTATCATTTATTAAAGAGGCTCCAATTCCTAAATTACTATTATTTATAGGGCTATTGATTGAGAAAGCGCTGGTTTCTGGTGCCCCGTCGAGTCCAACCCATTGGGTGCGGTATAATCCAAAAACACTTAAAGCTCCTCGCGATCCGGCATAGGCAGGATTAATATTTATGGTATTGTACATGTATTGTGTAAATTGTGCATCTTGCTGTGCATAGCTCGCAATTGTTACAAACATAATGACGAAGAAAAATAATTTTGTTCTCATAGTGGTATTTATTATTTTCATTAGTACTACTTTTTATCAATTTAAATTGTAAAAAAGTCTATGCATTTGTATATTCAAAAATAAGGATTTTTTTATTAATTAATTGTAAATTGTTTCTTTATGTGCTTGCTATGCAGTGAGATATGTTTAGTTTTTTATTTCGATAAATAAAGATATCCGTCTTTTTTATTATTCTGTAGTACATTATTTCCGTCCAGTGATTTGTAGTTAATAATGTAGAAGTAAGTTCCTGTTGGCAGCCCGTCAGATTGTTTCACAGTGGTTCGGCCTCTTGAAATTCCATCAAAGGCATTGGTTTGATTGTTGTAATTGTGTGTTTCAAATACTAATACCCCCCAACGGTTATAGATTTCTACATCATTCTCAGGATAACAAGTGGTATCGCCAATACTGTCTATAGTGAAGACATCGTTGATTCCGTCACCATTTGGAGAGAAAGCATTGTGAACTACTATACTTCCACAGGCAAGTACTTTACAATCATCATTTATTGCCATATTCAGTACAATACTTCTTGGACAGCTAGCATCAGGTATTTTGTATTCGAATGTATAATTGCCTATTGCCAGACCTAAAGGATTGAAATTGTTTCCTTGTATGCTGTTAGTATTACTGTTATCTACCCAGATTCCGTTAGTAGGAGTATTTTCAGGTAACAAGGATAGCAAGTTAATAATGGTCGAATCATCGTTACAGGCTGTACTACTAACATTTGTTGTTTCGTTAGGAGTTGCTGTGATTGTAACAGTTGCAGTTGCGGTACATGCTTGATTTCCTTTGTTTACAGAAGATGTTGCTGTAAGCGTGTATGTACCGGCCGGTAAATTGGTATTTCCAACAGTTTCATTTTTTTCATTTTTAATGATAACAGTTGAGCCTGGACTATTAGTTACCAGAATCGAACCAGTTCTTCCGTTCGAACAGTTCACATTTGTCGCAACTCCAGATACTGAAACTTTGTTTTGTACCGTAAAGGTTTGAGTTAATAGTGTTTTATTACCGGCACAATCTGTTAAAGTATAGGTTCTTGTTAGGATGTAAGGACTTCCGTCACAACCGCTTCCTCCATTATTGGCGTCACTTACAGTAATGTTTACCGTACTGCTGCAATTGTCCACAGCATTGGTGATGTCGCTCGGATTTCCAACAGGGATATCAGCAATAGTTTGCAGATTTGCCACATTTACCGGAGCGGTTCCTGTAGGTGGAGTGGTATCTCTAACGGTTATGATTTGAGTGTAAGAAATTGTATTTCCACTACAATCACTGGTGGTCCATTTACGGGTTAAAGTGTAATTTGTACTACATTGATTTTCAGTATTACTTTTTGTTTCGCTGAAAACAATTGGTAAGTTACCACTACAATTATCGGAAGCTTCCATATTTGCCGGTTGAGGTACAGCATCACAAGAAACAGTAATATCGGCAGGTAGCGTTCCTGTAAAGGTTGGTTTTGAAGTATCCTGAATAGTAATCACCTGAGTGAAAGTATCTGAGGTATTTCCACAATCGTCTTTCACAGTCCAGGTATTGGTATACGTTCCGGCATTAGAACAACCTTCAGAAGCTACAAATGAACCGCTTACTTTTACGATGTTTGAGACATTAGTGTCGCAAGCGTCTGTAGCCGTTGGGAATAAAGCCTGTGCGGCAGTTAAAGCTGCTGTATCGCTGCATTCTACTGTTTTGTTTAAAGAAGCAGTTTGTGTAGACCATGTTGGTTTTGAAGTATCCTGAATGGTAATCACCTGAGTGAAAGTAGCTGAGGTATTTCCACAATCGTCTTTCACCGTCCAGGTATTGGTATAGGTACCGGCATTAGCGCAACCTTGAGAGGCTACAAAAGCACCGCTTACTTTTACGATGTTTGAAACATTGGTATCACATGCATCTGTAGCCGTTGGGAATAAAGCCTGTGCGGCAGTTAAAGCTGCTGTGTCGCTACATTCTACTGTTTTGTTTAAAGAAGCAGTTTGTGTAGACCATGTTGGTTTTGAAGTGTCCTGAATGGTAATCACCTGAGTGAAGGTATCAGAAGTATTTCCACAATCGTCTTTCACGGTCCAGGTATTGGTATACGTACCGGCATTAGCACAACCTTGAGAGGCCACAAAGGCACCGCTTACTTTTACGATGTTCGAAACATTAGTGTCGCAAGCATCTGTAGCGGTTGGGAATAAAGCCTGTGCGGCAGTTAAAGCTGCTGTGTCGCTACATTCTACTGTTTTGTTTAAAGAAGCAGTTTGTGTAGACCATGTTGGTTTTGAAGTATCCTGAATGGTAATCACCTGAGTGAAGGTATCAGAAGTATTTCCACAATCGTCTTTCACGGTCCAGGTATTGGTATACGTTCCGGCATTAGCACAACCTTGAGAGGCTACAAAAGCACCGCTTACTTTTACAATGTTTGAAACATTAGTGTCGCAAGCGTCTGTAGCCGTTGGGAATAAAGCTTGTGCGGCAGTTAAAGCTGCTGTGTCGCTACATTCTACTGTTTTGTTTAATGAAGCAGCTGCAGTAGACCATGTTGGTTTTGAAGTATCCTGAATAGTAATCACCTGTGTGAAAGTAGCTGAGGTATTTCCACAATCGTCTTTCACGGTCCAGGTATTGGTATACGTTCCGGCATTAGCACAACCTTGAGAGGCTACAAAAGCACCGCTTACTTTTACGATGTTTGAAACATTAGTGTCGCAAGCGTCTGTAGCGGTTGGGAATAAAGCCTGTGCGGCAGTTAAAGCTGCTGTGTCGCTACATTCTATTGTTTTGTTTAAAGAAGCAGTTTGTGTAGACCATGTTGGTTTTGAAGTATCCTGAATAGTAATCACCTGTGTAAAAGTACTTGAAGTATTTCCACAATCGTCTTTGACCGTCCAGGTATTGGTATACGTTCCGGCATTAGCGCAACCTTGAGAGGCCACAAAAGCACCGCTTACTTTTACGATGTTTGAAACATCAGTATCACAAGCATCTGTAGCGGTTGGGAATAAAGCCTGTGCGGCAGTTAAAGCTGCTGTGTCGCTACATTCTATTGTTTTGTTTAAAGAGGTAGCTGCAGTAGACCAGGTAGGAGCAGAAATATCTTGTACAATGATCACCTGACTAACAGGAAGTGAGATGTTTCCACAGGCATCAACAGCAGTCCAGGTTCTGGTTTGTGTATAGGAACCCGCACATCCACCAGGAGTAATAACATCTTTGTAAGTTAAGGATGAAATAACGCCATTATTATCTGTTGCGGTGGCAGTAGCAAATACTGGTGTCGCAGGACAATTAATAGTAGAAGTTTGTGGCAGAGGATCAATTATTGGTTTAATAGAATCCCCGTCGATAATAGTAACTGATTTAGATATGGTACAAGAGTTTGCATCTGTAACCGTTACGGTATAAGTTCCGGCGGCTAAATTAGAAGCTGTAGCTGCTGTTCCACCAGACGGAGACCATAGGTAAGTATATCCTGGAGTTCCACCGGAAACAGTTACAGTAGCTGATCCCGTATTATCACCTCCACAGCCTACATTCATTTGTGAAGTGGTAGCGGTTAGAATTGTTGGTTCAGTGATGGTAAAAGTTTTAGTGATGGAACAAAGATTTGCATCTTTTATGGTCACGGTATATGTTCCGGCAGCTAAATTAGAAGCCGTTGCCGCAGATCCTCCGGATGGAGCCCAGGAGTAAGTATAGGCTCCGGTTCCTCCGGCAGGAGTTACCGTTGCAGAACCATTTGTTCCGGCATTACAAGATACATTCGTTTGTGAAGTTGTAGCAGTCAATGCAGCTGCAGGTTCGGTAATGGTTATAGTTTTAGTAATCGTACAAAGATTAGCATCTTTAATCGTTACAGTGTAAGTTCCGGCTGCTAAATTAGAGGCTGTTGCTGCAGATCCTCCTGATGGTGCCCAGGAATAGGTATAAGCTCCGGTTCCTCCTGTAGGTGTTACTGTTGCAGAACCTGTTGTATTTGATTTACAAAGTACGTTGGTTTGTGAGGTGGTTGCAGTTATAGCAGTTGGTTCTGTGATGGTAAAAGTTTTAGTAATCGTACAAAGATTAGCATCTTTAATCGTTACAGTGTAAGTTCCAGCTGCTAAATTAGAGGCTGTTGCTGCAGATCCTCCTGATGGTGCCCAAGAGTAAGTATAGGCTCCGGTTCCTCCGGAAACTGTTACCGTTGCAGAACCTGTTGTTCCTGCATTACAAGCTACATTCGTTTGCGAAGTAGTAGCCGTTAGAGCTGCGGCAGGTTCGGTAATGGTTACAGTTTTAGTGATGGAACAAAGATTGGCGTCATTAATGGTTACCGTATAAGTTCCGGCAGCTAAGTTAGAAGCTGTTGCTGCTGATCCTCCAGATGGTGACCAGGAATACGTATAGGCTCCTGTTCCTCCTGTAGGGGTTACTGTTGCAGACCCTGTTGCATCTGATTTACAAAGTACGTTGGTTTGCGAAGTAGTTGCAGTTATAGTGCTTGGCTCTGTGATGGTAAAAGTTTTAGTAATCGTACAAAGATTTGCATCTTTAATGGTTACGGTGTATGTTCCGGCAGCTAAGTTAGAAGCCGTTGCTGCAGATCCTCCCGATGGAGCCCAAGAATAAGTATAAGCTCCGGTTCCTCCCGAAACGGTTACCGTTGCAGATCCTGTTGCTCCTGAATTACAAGACGCGTTGGTTTGCGAAGTAGTAGCCGTTAGAGCAGCTGCAGGTTCAGTGATGGTAAAAGTTTTAGTGATGGTACACAGATTAGCATCTTTAATCGTCACAGTATACGTTCCGGCAGCTAAGTTTGAAGCGGTTGCTGCAGATCCCCCGGATGGTGCCCAGGAATACGTATAGGCTCCTGTTCCTCCGGAAACTGTTACCGTTGCAGACCCCGTTGCATCTGATTTACAAAGTACGTTGGTTTGAGAAGTGGTAGCCGTTAGAGCTGCGGCAGGTTCAGTAATGGTTACGGTTTTAGTGATGGAACAAAGATTGGCGTCATTAATGGTTACTGTATAAGTTCCGGCAGCTAAGTTTGAAGCCGTTGCTGCTGATCCTCCAGATGGTGCCCAGGAATACGTATAGGCTCCTGTTCCTCCTGTAGGGGTTACCGTTGCTGACCCTGTTGCATCTGATTTACAAAGTACGTTGGTTTGCGAAGTAGTTGCAGTTATAGTGCTTGGCTCTGTGATGGTAAAAGTTTTAGTAATCGTACAAAGATTTGCATCTTTAATGGTTACGGTGTATGTTCCGGCAGCTAAGTTAGAAGCCGTTGCTGCAGATCCTCCCGATGGAGCCCAAGAATAAGTATAAGCTCCGGTTCCTCCTGAAACTGTTACTGTTGCAGACCCTGTTGCTCCTGAATTACAAGACGCGTTGGTTTGCGAAGTGGTAGCAGTTAATGCAGCTGCAGGTTCAGTGATGGTAAACGTTTTAGTGATGGTACACAGATTAGCATCTTTAATCGTCACGGTATACGTTCCGGCAGCTAAGTTAGAAGCGGTTGCAGCAGATCCCCCGGATGGTGCCCAGGAATACGTATAGGCTCCCGTTCCTCCAGAAACTGTTACTGTTGCAGATCCTGTTGCATCTGATTTACAAAGTACGTTGGTTTGTGAAGTAGTAGCCGTTAGAGCAGCTGCAGGTTCAGTGATGGTAAAAGTTTTAGTGATGGTACAAAGATTAGCATCTTTAATCGTCACAGTATACGTTCCGGCAGCTAAGTTTGAAGCCGTTGCTGCTGATCCCCCTGATGGTGCCCAAGAGTAAGTATAGGCTCCTGTTCCTCCGGAAACTGTTACCGTTGCAGATCCTGTTGCATCTGATTTACAAAGTACGTTGGTTTGCGAAGTGGTTGCGGTTAAAGCAGCTGAAGGCTCGGTGATGGTAAAAGTTTTAGTGATGGTACAAAGATTTGCATCTTTAATCGTTACCGTATAAGTTCCGGCAGCTAAGTTTGAAGCCGTAGCGGCTGATCCCCCGGATGGTGCCCAGGAATACGTATAGGCTCCTGTTCCTCCTGAAACTGTTACTGTTGCAGACCCCGTTGCATCTGATTTACAAAGTACGTTGGTTTGTGAAGTAGTTGCCGTTAATGCAGTTGAAGGTTCTGTGATAGTAAAAGTTTTAGTAATCGTACACAGATTAGCATCTTTAATCGTCACGGTATACGTTCCGGCTGCTAAGTTTGAAGCCGTAGCGGCTGATCCTCCCGATGGTGACCAGGAATAAGTATAAGCTCCTGTGCCTCCTGCAGGTGTAACTGTCGCAGATCCCGTTGCATCTGATTTACAAAGCACGTTGGTTTGCGAAGTAGTTGCGGTTAAAGCAGCTGCAGGTTCAGTGATGGTAAAAGTTTTAGTGATGGTACAAAGATTGGCATCTTTAATCGTCACAGTATACGTTCCGGCAGCTAAGTTAGAAGCGGTTGCGGCAGATCCTCCAGATGGTGACCAAGAGTAGGTGTATGCTCCGGTTCCTCCGGTAGGTGTTACCGTTGCAGAACCTGTTGTACCTGATTTACAAAGTACGTTGGTTTGCGAAGTAGTAGCCGTTATTGCTGTTGGTTCTGTGATTGTGAAAGTTTTAGTAATCGTACAAAGATTGGCGTCTTTAATGGTTACTGTATAAGTTCCGGCAGCTAAGTTAGAAGCTGTTGCTGAGGTTTGTACTGGAGTTGTGTTCCAGGAGTAGGTATAAGGCGTAGTTCCTCCGGCAGGAGTTACCGTTGCAGAACCTGTTGTTCCGGCATTACAGGCCACATTAGTTTGTGATGTGGTAGCGGTTAAGGCAGCAGCCGGCTCTGTAATAATGATTTGTTTGGTACCGGTACATCCTTTAGAATCAGTAGCGGTTACAGTGTAAGTTCCGGCAGCCAAGTTAGAAGCCGTTGCTGAGGTTTGTACCGGAGTTGTATTCCAGGAGTAGGTATAAGGCGTACTTCCTCCCGAAGCAGTTACCGTTGCAGAACCTGTTGTTCCTCCTTTACATTTTACGTCAACATGAGAAGCGGCAGTTTCTGTTATCACAATGTTAGTTTGACTTACAACAACGGGTTTTGTATCAGAACAACCGGATTGTGTGTTTTGACCTTTAATGTAATAAGTTCCTACTGGCGCTGCAGTTGGGGTATTGTACGGAATAGTAGCAGCTGCATCTTGCCAATAGGTGTAAGTGAGCCCTGAAGTACTTCCTGCGGTAACGGCTGGTAAAGTAAGGTTTGCAGTCCCATTTACACATACAGGCGCAGGATTAGTGATAACCAAAGTGTTTGTAGCAAAACTTTTTGCTTTTAAAAATACACCGGCATCCCATTTTTGATCTGATGCGTCGGCGATAGCCATTTTTATTTTATAATTTTGTCCAGGCGTAACAGCATAAGTAGCAGTAAGAACAACTGTTGAGCCGTCATATTCCATGGTTGTAGAAGCAGGAGGGTTGTTTACATAGTATGAATCGTTTACAGCAGGAAACGCAACATTGTTTACATTGGTTCCGGCAGAGTGTATGTTGTTTATGGTTACGGCATCACCGTTTGGCAATTGCGCAAGATTGATCGCGTTGTTGGTATAGGTTCCGGTAATTCCAGGACCACTTAAAAAGAATCCAAAGGCATCATTAAATTGTGTGTTTACATATTCCAGATATTCTTCCGATGCAAAAACGAATTTGAATTCTACTAGATTTCCATCCGGGATAAAATTGAATTCTAATATAGAAGCATCACGCATCGTTCTACCAGAGATGGCACTCAAATCCTGATCATTTGCTTCACTTACCATCTCATCCGATTTGTTGGTATACGTATTCGGACCCATGGCAGAACTAATTTTACCTGTTGATAAAAGAAGCCCTTCATCGATAGGAAAAGTTGAGGTTCCCTTGCTGAAATAACCCAATTGGCGGTCTCCAGCAGTGGCAGACCAGGTATGGTTGACCCAGGTCCAGGTGTTGTTGTTATTTCTGTAATAACCGAAACGAACATTACTTATGGTCAAACAGCCAGAGGTTAAGATATTGCGAACAAGTTGATCCGCACTATAAGCATTATAACCTGTTGAGGAATTGGCGACATCAATAGAGCCGGCAACAGCTGCCAGTGCACTAACGGCCTCTGTAGAAGCTGCTGTTTTTGCTGTCTTTGAGGTTGCCTTGCTATATGGAAGAGTATTTCCATATCTAACAGGGATTTCCTGAGCAACAACTGCCGAAGAATACATGGCTAATCCTAAAATTAAAATTAAAAATGATTTTAAACTAATTTTGGAAAAGGCATCTTGTTGAGCATTTTTGTGAAACGGGAAAAAATAGGTACCACATTTAATGAAATTTCCCACTTCTTGTAGAGTAGTTTTAGTTTTCATATTTTAGGATTTTGTTTTTTGAAGTACTTGTGATATTTTAACAGAACCAAAGTTATAAGGTGTAATTAATTTTGATTTTTTTTCTCCGTAACTAACCTAAAAACTCGTTGAAGTGTATTTTTTTTGTTAAATGAAGCGTTAAAAAATACTTTTTTTAGACATTTTTGATAAATAAAAAAGGCTCTGAAATTTATATTTTCCATTAAAAACAGAATTTTAAAAATGGTTTAAATATTTAATATTCAATTATTTAGCTTGTTTTTTGAGAATAGTACTACTATCGACTAAGTGCTTGATTTAATAGATGAAGAACACTTTTTGCTAAAAAGAGAGATTCTTCTTTTTTTGATTTTTGAGATTTTAGACTTAGGCGTTCTTTGTTAAAATTTTGTTTAAATGTTAACAGAAGTAAAAAAATGAAAAGGTTTAGAATTTCTTTTGTAAATTAGAAGTTCAATAAAAAAATCATCTTCACTTAAGAAGTTTGTAAACCTTTTGCTTATGAAAAACTTAATTTTAATACGCCATGCAAAATCAAGTTGGGAAGCTCCGTTAAAAGATTTCGATAGACCTTTAATGAAAAAAGGCATTTTAGACGCACACGATGTATCGTCTACAATTTTAGAGTTTCTTCCTAAAACTTATATAATGTGGAGTAGTACTGCTGCAAGGGCTCTGGAAACAGCGCTCATTTTTGCACAGAATATTTCATATCCTCTCGAAAGTATCATTTTTAAAGACGACCTTTATACCTTTGATGACAGACAACTCGAAAAAGTTATCAAATCATGTGATAATAGTTTTGAAAGCGTTATTCTTTTTGGACATAACGAGGCTATTACAAATTTTGTTAATAAATTTGGGGATGTTTTTATCGAAAATGTACCTACGTCAGGCTTTGTATCACTACAGTTTGATGCCGAAAGCTGGGACAGCATTCATAAAGGTAAAACTCATAAAACAATTTTCCCCAAAGATTTAAAATAGATAAAGTGTACGAACAGAAATATATCGATAGAGAAAAAAGTTGGTTAGCGTTTAATGCAAGAGTACTTCAGGAAGCCGGAGATAATTCAGTTCCACTTTTAGACAGGTTGCGTTTTGTTGGAATTTTTTCAAACAATTTAGATGAATTTTTTAGAGTTCGTTATGCTGCAATTCGACGATTAAGCCTTTCAGGGATTTCCGGTGAAAAATATTTAGGTGGTGTTTCAGCGCACCAATTAATTAAAGATATTACCGAAATTGTTATTCAGCAGCAATCTGAAAGTTTGCGTATTTTGGGAAATATCGAAGCAGAACTGGAAGCCGAAAATATCTTTATTATCAATGAAGATCAAATTACAAGAGATCAGGAGAGCTATCTGAAAGACTTTTTTGTTCAGAAGTTAAGCCCTGAATTGGTAACCATCATCTTAAATGATCTGGCAGAATTTCCTGTTCTTAAAGATACCTTGGGATATTTGGCAGTTCGTCTGGAAATGAATACCAATGACGAAGTTCGCTATGCTGTTATCGAAATTCCTAAAACGATAAACAGGTTTGTAGTGCTGCCGTCAGAAGATGATAAACAATATGTGATACTGATTGATGATGTTATCCGTTACAATCTGAAAAACATATTCAATATTTTCGATTACAAAAGTGTTTCGGCACATATGATCAAAATTACGCGTGATGCCCAGTTGGATATCGACAGCGATTTGAGTAAAAGTATGCTTGAAAAAATTGCATCATCCGTAAAAGACAGAAGAATAGGAGAGCCCGTTCGTTTTATTTATGATAATTTGATTGAAGAAGATACATTGCGTTTCTTTTTGGATAAAATGAAAATCGTTGAAACCGATAGTATAATTCCGGGAGGGCGTTATCACAACAGACGTGATTATATGAGTTTTCCTAATTTAGGCCGATACGATTTACTGTACAAACCAAACGAACCTTTACCAATTCCGGGTTTGAGTCTGGAAGGAAGTATTTTAGAAAAGATCAGTAAAAAAGATTATCTTCTGCATGCCCCATACCAGTCATTTTCTTATCTGACAAAGTTTTTACGTGAAGCTGCCCTGGATCCAAAAGTTACCAGTATAAAAATCACTTTATACCGTTTGGCAAAAAACTCACAGATTATCAGTTCCTTGATTAATGCTGCGAAAAATGGTAAAAAAGTAACGGTTCAGATCGAACTTCAGGCACGATTTGATGAGGCATCGAATATTTCCTATGCCGAGCAAATGCAAACGGAAGGAATTGATTTGATTTTTGGAATTAAAGGTCTAAAAGTACACAGTAAAATTTGTGTGATCGAAAGAGTAGAAGAAGGAAAAACACGTCGTTACGGATTTATTTCAACCGGAAATTTTAACGAATCGACGGCTAAAATTTACACCGATGTAACCTTGTTTACCTGTCATCAGCAAATTCTGAAAGATATTTCTAAAATATTCGAGTTCTTTGATATCAATTACCGAGTGCACCGATACAAACATTTAATAGTATCCCCACATTATACCCGAACAAAATTTATCAAATTAATCGATCGTGAAATTTTGCACGCGCTGGCTGGTAGGAAAACACATATTAAATTAAAAATGAACAGTTTGTCCGATTTTAAAATGATCGATAAATTGTATGAAGCCAGTAATGCGGGAGTTAAGATTCAACTTCAGGTAAGAGGGATTTGTTCGCTAATTCCGGGAATTCCGGGAATGAGTGAAAATATTGAAGCAATAAGTATCGTTGATAACTATCTGGAACATTCAAGGGTTTATATTTTTGGAAATGCCGGATTGACCGAAGTATACATTTCATCAGCCGATTTTATGACTAGAAATCTTGACGGAAGAGTCGAAGTTACTTGTCCAATTTATGATCTTCAAATAAAGAAAGAACTAATAGATAATTTTAATATTGCGTGGAAAGGGAATGTCAAAGTGAGATATCATTCCTATAAACTGGATAATAAATACAAGCCTAGAAACCATCACGCTCCATTTAGAGCACAGTTAGAAACGTATAAGTACTATCAGAATAAAATAACAGTTCAGGAAGAAGTGGTGTAGCGTAAGCGATTAATTAAAAACAATAAAAAATAAAATCATAAGTGAGCATGATTAATATAAGGAAATTTGCAGCGATAGATATTGGATCGAATGCCATGAGGCTTCTGATATCGAATGTTGTAGAACAAGATGGAAAAGAACCCCAATTTAACAAAAGTTCGCTTGTTCGTGTGCCAATTCGTTTGGGACAAGATGCCTTTACCGTAGGAGAAATTTCAGCAGAAAATATAGACCGAATGGTGGATGCCATGAAAGCATTCAACCTTTTGATGAAAGTACATAAAGTAGAACGTTATATGGCGTTCGCAACTTCGGCAATGCGCGAGGCCTATAATGCGAAGGAAGTTGTGGCATTAATCAAGAAAAAAGCCGATATAAAAATAGAAGTTATTGACGGTAAAAAAGAAGCCGCAATTATTGCTTCGACCGATTTACATCATCTCCTAAAAACAGATGAAACTTATCTTTTTGTGGATGTGGGTGGTGGAAGTACCGAGTTTACCTTATTTTCTGACGGAAAAATGATCAATTCGAGATCTTTTAAAGCCGGAACCGTTCGTTTGTTAAATAATATGGTGCACGATGTAGTTTGGGATGAAATCGAAAAATGGATCAAAACCAATACCGCTGATTATGAAGAAGTGACCCTGATTGGTTCGGGTGGAAACATCAATAAACTGTTTAAAATGTCCGGGAAACAGCAGGAAAAACCACTTTCGTACATTTATATCAATTCACAATATGCTTTTCTGAACTCCTTAAGTTATGAGCAAAGAATCGCCGAATTGGGATTAAACTCAGATCGTGCCGACGTAATTATTCACGCTACCAGAATTTATCTGAATGCTATGAAATGGAGTGGTGCACGCCAGATTTACGTTCCTAAAATCGGACTTTCTGATGGAATTGTAAAAGCGATGTATTACGGTAAGATTTAGGGATGTCAACTTTTTTTGCCGCGATTCGTGCGATGTGAACAGTTGAAGCAGTTGCATAATTTGTTCATACCAAATATCAAAGAATAAATTGGTGGAGATTTGTGAAATTCGTGGCAAAAAAATCTTTAGAAATCTTTTGAATCTGTGGCAAAAATAAATGTTAACCAACAAATACAATAAATGAATAAAACCAGACTTGAGGCTTTTAGTGATGGTGTTTTGGCTATTATTATAACCATTATGATTTTAGAAATTAAAGTACCGGCAGGTCATGAATTCGCCGATTTAAAACCGCTAATTCCTAAATTTCTAAGTTATGTTCTGAGTTTTGTTTATGTGGGTATTTACTGGAACAACCACCATTATTTAATTCATAGCCTGGGTAAGGTAAATGGGAAGATTCTTTGGGCTAACTTGCATTTGCTTTTTTGGCTTTCCCTAATTCCTGTTGCAACTGGTTGGATGGGCGAACATAACTTTGCCAAAGCCTCTATGGCTTTGTATGGAACTGTATTGCTTTTATGCTCCATTGCTTATTTTATTTTGCAACGCATTATAATTCTTAATGAAGGAGTAAATTCCACGTTGGCAAAGGCGATAGGACGTGATTTAAAAGGACATACTTCTTCGGTTTTGTATATTTTTGGAATCGTATTTTCGTTTTATAACGAGTGGATTTCAGGTGCAGCTTATTTTATTGTTGCTTTATTATGGCTCATTCCGGACAAAAGGATAGAGAAAGTTTTTGCCTCTAAAAATTAATTTATTTTGAGTTTATAATGAAATCAGTTTTTCAATCCATTAAGAATTTACCGCAGGAAATATTAGATCAGTTGGATGATTTAATTACAGTCCGAAAACTTAAAAAAGGTGATTTTTTATTGAGAGAAGATCAGGTTTGTAGTGAAATTGTATTGATCAAAAAAGGAATTTTAAGATCCTTCTTTTTCAATCACCAAGGCAATGAGATTACCAATTGTTTTGCTTTTGAAAACGAATTTATGGGATCGTTTTCGAGTTTTATTACACAAAAAGTTGCTGAAGAAAATATTCAGGCACTCATCGATACTGAAATTGAAGTCATCAGTAAAGATGGGATAGAGAAACTGTATCAATCCAGTATTTATTGGCAGGAAGTGGGTCGTAAAATTGCAGAAATGGAGTATGTGGCGTTGCAAAAAAGAATGGTTTCTTTTCAAAAATTATCAGGGACTCAGCGCTATGAAGAACTTTATCAAAATCATAAAAATTATATTCAGCTGATTCCGCTTCAATATCTGGCCTCTTATCTGGGGGTTACTCCAAGACATCTAAGTCGAATTCGCAAAGCAATTTTATAGGACATTTGTCCGGTTCCTAAGAGAGGTTTCTCTATTATTTTTGTTTCAAAAAAAATATACAAATGGGAAAAAATATTCTTATCATCAACGGTCATCCAAACCCATCCAGTTTTAATTTTGCGATTGCAGAATCTTATTTTAAAGGGGCAATCGCTTCGAAAGCCACAGTGGATACAATTACAATTGCAAAGCTGGATTTTAATCCGAATTTGCAATTTGGCTATCAAAAACGTATCGAGCTGGAACCTGATCTTCTGGCGTCTTGGGAGAAGATTAAAAAGGCAGATCATTTAGTTTGGATTCATCCGGTTTGGTGGGGTGGTTTGCCGGCAATTACTAAAGGATTTATAGATCGTTTGTTTTTACCGGGGATGGCTTTTCAATATCGGGAAAATTCGGTTTGGTGGGACAAATTATTAAAAGGAAAAACCGCGCATATTATAACCACTTTAGATCAGCCCGGCTGGTATTACAGATTGTTTTACGGAAGACCAAGTGTCAACCAGCTTAAAAAAGCTATACTCGAATTCTGTGGGATCAAGCCGGTAAAAGTGAGTTATATCGGAATTATAAAAACAGCCGATGAAACGCAAAGAAAAAAATGGCTTCAAAAAGTATACGATTGGGGATTGCTTACGAAATAGAACGTTAAGAAGGTAAATCTAATCCAAATGTTGAACGTAAAAGTTCGATGTTTGGGTTGATTTCCAGGAAGCGATTGTATCGGTCCTGATCGTTAAGACTGCGTTTAATTTGAATGGTTTCATTAACATGAGCCTCAATGGTAATATCATGATTGTGTAAATGACCTTTTAAATGCCCTAAAAGCCCATACATCTGACCTTCAAAATCCAGTTTAGAACCTTCGTTGGGTAATTCAAACGTGATTACTGTTCCGTTTAATTTAGGGTCATTGATCAACAATAAAGACTGCATAATTTTATGACCTTTATCACCCAAACGCTGAGCATATTTGTTCCATTGCAGCAACATTTCCGTTTCTGTAAATTCTTCCGTAGGCAGTTCGGTAGTCGGTTTTACAACCGTTTTATTGTTGGCTTCCAGTTCTTTTTTCTTGCGAATACTGGATAAAGAAAAGGCAGAAACCTTGGGTTCTGTACTTGTTTCAGGCTGAGGAGCTGCTGGAGCTTCCGCTTTCGGTGCTGAAGCAGTTTGTTCATTTTGTGGAGTGGCAGTTTCTGGTGTGTGAGTAGCTTCTGCTTTTGCAGTTTTAACTTCAACTATAGAATATCCGCCATTTTTATAATAAGTAGGGGGAATTATGAATTGCTCAACTTTTTTTTTTCTCCATCAAAATTGATAGAGGCCAATTGCATCAAACACAGTTCAACCAAAAGACGTTGGTTTTGACTTAGTTTGTATTTTAAATCGCAGTCATTAGCAATGTCAATGCCTTTTAGTAGAAAATCCTGTGAACATTTTTGCGCCTGAACACCATACATTTGCTGCGCCTGTTCGCCTACTTCAAGTAAAGCAATTGTTGCAGGAGTTTTACTGACCAGTAAATCTCTGAAATGCGAAGCCAGTCCGGCAATAAAATGATGTCCATCGAAGCCTTTTGCAAGGATATCGTTGTACGCCAGTAAAAGATCCGGAATTTTATTTTCTAAAAGTAAATCGGTGATACTAATGTAAGTCTCGTAATCTAAAACGTTTAGGTTTTCGGTTACCGCCTGACGTGTTAAGTTCGTTCCACAATACGAAACCACACGGTCAAAAATTGATAAGGCATCCCGCATTGCGCCATCAGCCTTTTGAGCAATAATGTGCAAGGCATCGTCTTCAAAATTGATTCCCTGACTTGCAGCAACGTCAGCTAAATGTTCTTTAGCATCTTTTACCGTAATTCTTTTGAAATCAAAAATCTGACAACGAGATAAAATCGTTGGTATAATTTTATGTTTCTCTGTGGTAGCCAGAATAAAAATAGCATGTTTTGGTGGTTCTTCCAATGTTTTAAGAAAAGCATTGAAAGCTGCAGAAGACAACATGTGGACCTCGTCAATGATGTACACTTTATATTGTCCGGTTTGCGGTGGGATTCTAACCTGATCAATCAGATTACGAATATCATCAACAGAGTTGTTGGAAGCGGCATCTAACTCAAAAACGTTAAAAGCAAAATCTTCGTTTGGATCATCATATCCGGGCTGGTTTATTTTACGGGCCAGGATACGTGCACAGGTTGTTTTTCCAACACCACGCGGTCCGGTGAATAAAAGAGCAGAAGCAAGGTGATTGCTGTCAATAGCGTTCAACAAAGTGTTGGTAATGGCTTTCTGTCCCACTACATCTTTAAATGTTTGTGGACGATATTTACGTGCCGATACTACAAATTGTTCCATATTCTGTTTTATTCGTTAGCAAATATAGGCTGAAAATTGCCAAATCACAAATCTGAAATCGATAAATGTTGGAGTTGTTTTTGAGTGTTTTGAATATGAGAAAGTAACGTTTTAGAAATTAAATTTTGGCACTGAAAAAAAACGGAAGATATATTTTTTTTTGCTTTTCATGTTTAACTTTTTCTTATGAAACTGATTGCGACCTATTGGTCAGAATTCAGGTTTAAATTTATATTTTTGATGCAATCCTTTAGGGAAATCTAAAACCAATTAAAATTGCCGGATATGAAATTATTTTTTTCGACTTTGCTTTTGGTTACCACATTTATTGTGAAATCTCAAACTGCAGCTTCAGACAAGCCGGTTTATCAACTACGTATTTATGAGATTTTTGAGTCCAATAAAAATCAGTTCCATGAACGGTTTCGCGATCACGCCATGCGTATCATGATGAAGTATAATTTTAAGATCACCTCCATCTGGGAATCCAAATCGGACAAAAAAACAGAGTTTGTTTATTTTCTGGAATGGCCGGACGAATCTACTATGAAAAAAGCGTGGGAAGGTTTTAAAAGTGATCCGGAATGGATAGCGATTAAAAAAGAATTTACAGCAAAATATGGTAATGTAGTGGGGAATATTGAAGACCGGATTTTGACAAAGACGGATTATTCCCCAAAATGATCCCTGTGATTTTTTTAAGGTTTGTTTAGAGGTTTTACACTCTGAAATTTACAAAGAGTATTACTTCAGCAGCAGGTATGTTGTGGGTTTTGCTTCAAAATATTTGAAACGTGCGTCTCGTTGGTAAATTTAGCCGCAATCTCATTTTAACTCCTTAATTTTTATGAAAAACTATTTATTGGTAATTGTATTTGCATTTTTTTCGTCTGCTCTTCAGGCACAAACCGCTCAGGATTCGCTTGATATCAAACGTGTGGCTTTGGCTTACATCGAGGCGCAACACCATCCAAATCCTAAATTGATGGAAAGTGCTTTGCATCCCCGATTGGTAAAACGATCTGTCTTTAGAAGCAAAGCCGCTCAGAAAGATTATATTTCAGAATACTTTGCAGAGAATATGGTGATCCTTGCGGAAACATATAATGCGAAGGGAGACAAATTCCCGAAAAACCCCAGAAAGGAAATAAAGTTATTGGATGTTTCGGCACGAACAGCATCAGTAAAATTACTGGCCGATGCCTGGATTGATTACATGCACATCGTAAAAACCAATGGGGAATGGAAAATCATAAATGTGCTTTGGCAGTACAATGATGTGTCACAGCATGAGTAGATGTTTTTCTTTTTTTTAAGAAAATTTTGCAATGATTTTGTTCCGTTAAGGTATAAGTTACCAATTTTTGGTAATTTTACAGTACTGAATAAAAAATTATGGGAAAAAATAAATCAATATCGCTTGGAGATCATTTTGAGCACTTCATTGAAAATAGCCTTTCTCAGGGAAGATTCAAAAATGCCAGTGAAGTGATCAGAGCTGCATTACGCCTTTTAGAGGAAGAAGAAAATCGTTTGCTTCTTTTAAAAAAAGCGGTTCAGGATGGTTTGGACAGTGGTCGTGCAGAGAATTTTGATGCCAGGAAACATCTCGAAAGTTTAAAAGCAAACAAGAGAAATGGCTAAGTATTATTTAACGAATAAAGCGGTTGAAGATTTAGCTGAAATTTGGAATTATACTTTTGAGGAGTGGTCAGAAAATAAGGCTGATACATATTATGAGCAGCTTTTGAGTTCTTGTCAGGAAGTTGCGGATGATCCAGGTCTTGGAAGAAAATATGATATGGTAACCGAAAAATTGCTTGGTTTTAAAACAAATCGGCATATTCTTTTTTATCGAATTATTTCAGATAGTGAGATTGAGATTGTGAGAATCCTTCATGAAAGAATGGATTTGAAAAGTAAGTTTTGATTTTTATTGGTCTCAGATTCGGGTTTAAAACCCTGCAATTTATTGCAGTACTTTAGTAATGCGAAAAAATCTATATCTT
>NZ_CAGKLC010000038.1 GCF_903469665.1 Flavobacterium sp. UGB4466
GGGTATTCCGGAATTGTTCAGAGTGAGGTTCTGTTTAAAGAAGACGGTACAGGAACTAAACGTCTGGTGAGTTATCTAGTTGCCGAAGAAGGATTTTCAGAGTCTGATTTGAAATCGTATCTTTTAGGATTGGTTCCGGATTATATGGTTCCTCAGGTGTTTGTGGTTTTAGATCAGATGCCATTAACTTCAAACGGAAAGATCGACAGAAAAGCATTACCGGATCCTACTGTTACAGAAGGGCGTGTGTATGTAGCACCTGAAACCGAAACCGAAAAAGATTTGACTGCGATCT
The DNA here is from genome assembly GCF_903469665.1 of Flavobacterium sp. UGB4466. Classification (GTDB taxonomy): domain Bacteria; phylum Bacteroidota; class Bacteroidia; order Flavobacteriales; family Flavobacteriaceae; genus Flavobacterium; species Flavobacterium lipolyticum. The sequence goes on from NZ_CAGKLC010000038.1 coordinate 296, forward strand.
GGCAGGATTTACTCAAAGTAGAGCAAGTTGGTGTTACCGATAATTTCTTCGAACTGGGCGGTGATTCTATTATTGTCATTCAGGTAGTCAGCAGAGCAAAGAAAAAAGGATATGAAATTCAGGTGCAAGACTTGTTTGATTACCAAACCATAGCAGATTTGGCTGTGGCTGTAGAGCAAAACAGTCAAAGTCAGAGCACAGCTGAACAAGGACTTTTAGAGGGTGAAGTGCCTTTGTCGCCAAGTCAACAGTGGTTTTTTGAGCAACACCAGGAAGCACTTTCACATTTCAATCAGGCCTTCCTTTTAAGTATAAGCAAAGAGGTGACCAAAGAAAAATTAGAACAAATCGTAAATCTAATTGCCAAACGTCATGATTCGCTTCGCTTTAGATATACCAAACAAAAAGAGGAATGGAAGCAGTTTTATGGGGAATTTACAAATGTCTTCCAAACTGAAACTCTTGAGGAAAGTAAAAACACTAGCGAAGCCATTACCGCAATTTGTGTAAAACATCAGGAATCTCTGGATATTGAAAAAGGAGATATCGTACGATTTGTTTTGATTGAAACACCGGAGGCTGAGGTTAGCAACAGATTCTTTATGGTAGCTCATCACCTTGCTGTAGATAGGGGGTCATGGAGGTTTATCATTGATAATTTCGAAACCTTATTAAAAGAAGAAACGATAAATGAAACGCTTTATTTGGCCAATAAAAACAATTCGTTCAGAGATTGGGTATATAAATTGAAAGATTTTGCAGAGACAGAAGAAATAGAATCGCAGTTATCATATTGGCAGCAAGTTAATAATAATTACACGCCGATTCCAACCGACTTTTCAACAAATAAACCAACACGAGCGACCACGAAAACGCATGATGTAATGCTGAATCAGGAATATACAGGCAGTTTGTTGAAAGAAGTTAATGAGGCGTACAATACTGAGATTAACGATTTAATGTTAAGTGCTTTACAAATGACTTTTGAAGAGGTATTCCAGATACAGCGACTGGCGTTGGGATTTGAAGAGTACGGAAGAGAAAATCTATTTTCGAACATTGATCTTTCGGGAACTACAGGTTGGTTTACCAATAAATACCCTGTGATTTTGTCCCGAGATGGAGTGACAACAGAAGGCGATACGATCAAATCGGTAAAAGAAATATTGCGTAAAATTCCAACAAAAGGAATGGGGTATGGGTGTTTGCGTTATTTACACTCTTCTGAGGAAACACGCAATTCGTTAAAAGACTGCCGATGGGATGTTGTATTTAATTATCTGGGGCAGATCGATAATGTAATCAACCCAAAAGGAATCTTCACAGCGGCCTCAGAATATTCCGGAGCCGACATCAGTCCTGCTGCAATACTAGAAGAAAAGTTTATCATAAAAGCAATTATTGTTAACAATGAGCTTAAAATTGCCTGGGACTATTCTACAGAGCATTATCGTCCTGAAACAGTCAAAAAACTGGCAGATCAATTTATAGTCAATTTAATTCAGTTAATCAAACACTGTATCGATAAAGAAGGCAGGGAAGTAACACCATCCGATTTTGGGTTAAGTGACGTATTGGATTTTAAAGAATTGGACGAGTTGTTTGAAACAGAATTGCATGAAAATGCTGAAAATGAAGTAGTCTTGAGATTTTAAAACCGATCTGGCCTTAGAATCCCTGTTGTTAATTTTATAGCACTGTATCAGTTTGATAAATTGTAAAAACTCCTGATACAGTTCTATAACTTTCAAATACTTACACACAAACAAGTATTACGGTATCTAATTTATAACCAAAGCAAAAAAGTACATCATCAATTGGAGGGAGTGAATTCACCACCGCCGGAAAAGATATTTTAAAATTATGGAAAAGTTTATTCAAGAATTAAAAGAACTCGATTTATACCTTAAAATCAATGGTAAAGATCTGCTGCTTGTAGGCAAAGAGGGCAACTTAACGGCTTCTGACCTGGAAAAAGTGAATCGTCATGGTAACATCATTTCTTTTATAAAAGACAATAAAAAAGAGCTGTTCGACTTTTTAAATAAAAACAGTTTTAAACTTCAAAGAGAGAACGTAGCTTCAATTTATGAACTCTGTCCTGCACAGGAAGGAATTCTTTTTCATAGTTTATACTTATCTAGTATGGGTGAGGAAGATTATGCGACCAATCTGACCCAAAATTCAATGGAATTCACCTCAGAAATTAATGTAGAAATCTTTAAAAAAGCCTGGCAAAACGTCATTGAAAATCACACTACACTTAGAACAGGTTTTATTACCGATGCAGTAAAAATACCTGTCCAGTTTGTAAATAAAAAAGTAGAAGTCCCTTTTCTGTTTTTTGATTACAGCCAATTTTCTCAGGAAGAGGCAAATGAAAAATTTGAGGCATATCGTATCAATGACGCTAAAGATGGATTTTCTTTTACAAACCCTCCTTTGATGCGCATTACTTTGATAAAATTTAATGAAGCCCGATATACAATGATCTGGACAAGGCATCATATTTTATTAGACGGCTGGTCTACTCAAATTTTACTTAAAGAACTTTTAACGTTTTATACTCAAATTGTAAAAGGTATAGAGCCTGTAGTCCAAAAGGAAGATCTTTTTGAAGATCACATAAAATACCTTAAAGCGATCGATTCTTATAAAGAAAGAGCTTTTTGGAAAGAGTATTTTAACGGGTTTGAACAGTCCTCCCTAATGCCTTTTACTTCGGAATTGTTGGAAAGAAATAAAGGAAAAGGAGCGTACAGTAGAGAAAAACTTGTTTTAGATAAAGAGTACACTCAAAAAGTAGTTGCGCTTTCAAAATCATTTCAGGTAACCACCAATACACTAATGCAGGGGGTTTGGGCAATCGTTTTGTCAAAATACACCAATCTGCAAGACATTATTTTTGGCGTAACAGTTTCAGGGCGTCCGGCTGATTTGGACTATGATAATAAGTTGGGGCTTTTTATCAACACGCTTCCGTTGCGTTGTAAACTGGAAAACGATGAAAATATTGGCGATTTTTTTCGAAGAATACAGCAGGAAAACGCAGCGATAAGAAATTTTCAGCATACAGCCATCAACACCATTAAAGAACTCAATTCGATCAAAGAAGAACTATTCGATTCATTATGGGTCTTTAACAATTTCCCGGTTACCGAACAATCAGACGCTGAAAGTAAAGAGTTAAGCGTTGAGGATCAGAGTTCTAATGGTAATACAAATTATTTAATAACTATTCACCTTGTTTTAAAAGAGACACTTGGCATGTTCTTTTCCTACAATAGTGATTTGATAGAGGAACAGTACATAAAAATGATGTGCACCCACATCAAAACTTTATTAGATCAGCTGTTGGAAGGAAAAAGCACCATTTCATCTCTAAATATTCTTTCGGCAAAGGAGCAGACGATATTATTAAACGACTTTAACGATACGGCTGTAGAATATCCTAGAGACGTGACATTGGTAGATGTTTTTGAAAAACAAGTTGCAAAAACTCCAAATGCAACCGCTTTAGTTTTTGAGGGACAAAAAATGACGTATTCAGAGCTCAATTTCAAGGCTAATCAATTAGCCAATTATTTAATCGAAAAAGGGGTGCAGCCTGACACCTTGGTGGGCATTTGTATCGATCGATCTTTTGAAATGTTAATCGGAATACTAGGAATTTTAAAATCAGGAGGAGCTTATGTGCCAATAGATCCCGAATATCCGGAAAGTCGTGTTGATTATATTCTGGAAGATACTCATACACCTTTAGTGCTGGTTGGAAATTCTACTGAAGCATTAATCGAGCAGTTCAAAGGTAAATCAGTTGTAAATCTGGAGCAATGGGACTCCTTATTTGCAGGCTATTCCGGAGAAAATACAGCGACCAAACTGACGCCGTCAAATTTAGCTTATGTTATCTACACTTCAGGCTCCACCGGACAGCCTAAAGGGGTTATGAACGAACATTTGGGAGTGGTAAACAGATTGTTCTGGGCAAGAGATTATTATAAGCTGAACGAGAATGATGTTTTAATACAAAAAACTACTTTCAGTTTTGATGTTTCCGTTTGGGAATTGTTGCTGCCTTTGCAAGTAGGATGTCAGTTAATAATTGCAAAACCGGGAGGACACAAAGACAGCGATTATTTAATTCAGTTAATCAAAGAATATCATGTAAGCATGATACATTTCGTTCCGTCTATGTTAAGCATGTTTTTGCTTGATATAGACGCGGAAGCCGCTATCGATTTAAAAAATGTAGTTTGCAGTGGAGAGGCATTAAAAACCAGCCAGGTAATAGAATTTCAAAAGAAACTGCCTACTACGTGTTTAAGTAATTTATACGGTCCAACTGAGGCCGCAATTGATGTGACGAGCTGGATAGCCCCGTCAGGATTTAAAAACAATGATAATGTAGTAATCGGAAAACCTGTAGCAAACACGCAAATCATTATTGTAGATCAGGAGATGAAATTAGTTCCTGTAGGCGTAATAGGGGAATTGTGCATTGGCGGAGTTCAGGTAGCAAGAGGTTATTTGAATCGTCCTGACCTTAACGAAGATAAATTTATCGCCAACCCATTCCATTCTGGAAGGTTGTATAAAACAGGAGATAAAGCAAGATGGCTGGCAGACGGAAGTATAGAATACATTGGACGATCGGACGCACAGGTTAAAATTAGAGGTTATCGAATAGAATTGGGAGAAATAGAACATCAGTTACAAGAAATAGAAGGTATAGTAAAAGCCGTCGTACTGGTTAATGAAACGGAAGCTGGTGACAAGCAGCTAATAGCCTATGTAGTATCTCAAAAAAAGCAGGAAGCAACAAGCATAAAAGAGTATTTGTACGATAAGCTTCCCGAATATATGGTACCAGCGCAAATACTTCAGATCGAAAAAATTCCAATAACAAATAATGGAAAACTAGACAAAAAAGCCTTAAAATTTTTAAATACCGAAGATGTTGTACCACAAGATATTTTTGTTGCACCAAAAAGTGAAACAGAAGAAAAAGTACAGAAAATTTGGAAAAAAGTATTGGAAATTGAAACAATCGGAGTACACGACAACTTCTTTAGAATTGGAGGACACAGCCTGCATTTGATGCGACTCGTTAACGAATTTAATAAAGTATTCAACATTAGGCTGGGCTTAAAACAATTGTATAAAAACCCGACCATAGAAACTCAAGCATTATTAATTGCATCATCACAATTTTCTGCTTTTACAAGTATTCCTAAAATTGCAGAACGCGAAGCATATCCGGTATCCGACGCTCAAAAAAGATTGTGGCTGTTAAGTCAGTTTCCGGAAGGTTCTGTGGCATACAATATGCCTGCACAGGTTACTTTGAAAGGAAAACATAATATAGATGACATCGAAAAAGCCATTAATTTGGTGATCGAGCGACACGAAATATTGCGTACCGTTTTTAAAGTTCATTCTAATGGAGAAGTTTTACAGCATATCTTAAGCCCGAAAGAGTTGGGATTCAAAGTAGATTTTCAAACCCTTAGTACAGTTGAAGCAACAGCTTATATAAAACAAGATTCTTTTAAAGTATATGATCTGGAGAAAGGCCCGTTGTTAAGAGTAAGTGTACTCCAGACGGAAGACGAAATATATGTTTTGTATTTTAATATGCATCATATTATCAGCGATGGATGGTCGATGAACGTTTTGAAAAAAGACTTTTTGTTCTATTATGAAAGTATCCGAAACAAGCGCAATGATACTTTGCCGGCTTTAAGAATTCAGTACAAAGATTATGCAAACTGGCAGTTAGAAGCTTTAGAGCGTACTACAGACCATGCAGACAAAATATTTTGGATGAATAAACTCCAGGGGGAGTTGCCTGTTTTGGATTTGCCTTCTTCAAAAGTCAGACCTAACAAAAAGAGCTATAACGGAACAAAGTTACTGGCACATCTGGGAGAAAAAGAAGTAAAGCAGATTAAAGCTTATACACAAACGAATGGCGGTAGTTTGTTTACCTTTTTACTGACGACCTGGAATATTATGTTGTACAATTATACAGCAACCGGGGATATTGTTATGGGAACTCCAATTGCAGGACGAAATCATTCCGATTTATCAGATCAGATAGGCTTTTTTGTAAATACTCTGGCATTGAGGAATCAGATACAGCCTGATTATAGTTTCGACCGATTTTATAAAGAAGTAACCGAGTCAACTCTTCTGGCATTCGAACATCAAAACTACCCTTTCGATCGTTTGGTTGAAGACCTGAAAGTTAAAAAGAACAGCAGCAGAAGCGTTGTATTTGATATCATGCTGATTTTGCAAAACGCACAGCAGTCGAGAGAAGATAATACCAGCATCAACGCTTCTAATATAGATCGTATTTTGAATTTGGGGCAGACTATAACAAAATTTGACCTGGATATCAATTGTAAAGAATTTAACAGCTACCTGTCTTATGAAATCTCATTCAACAATGATGTTTACGACACAGAGATGATCTCTGATTTGATGGGGCATTACAAACAATTGGTAAAAAACATCTTAAAGTCTTCAAAATTGGCACTTGCTTCTATTTCTTATTTATCAGAAGAAGAAGAAACAGAATTGCTTTATACGTATAATGATACTAAAGCCGAGTATCCGTCTGGAGAAACCGTATTGGATTTATTCAATAGTCAGGTCCAAAGGAGACCGGAAGCCATTGCTGTAATTGCTAATAATGAGCGTTTGACTTATAAAGAGTTAGCCGAAAAATCAACGCAGTTTGCTTTACATCTGATGAGTTGCGGCGTAGAAAGAGACACGCTCGTACCGATTTGTATGGACAGGTCTGTAGAAGTAATCATTGGTTTATTAGGAATACTAAAAGCAGGTGGAGCTTACGTTCCTATCGATCCTAACTACCCTAAAAAACGAATCGATTTTATTATAGAAGACACCAACGCAAAAATAATAGTTACGAAAAAGAAATTCTCCTCATTATTCCATGCTTTTGAAACCGAAAAGAGTGTAATATACCTGGATGTTTTATTACCTGAAATTCAGGAGGTATCGACTGCTGATTTTGCGAATAAAATCAGTCCGGAACAATTGATTAATGTCATCTATACTTCCGGAACTACAGGTCAGCCAAAAGGAGTTATGATTGAGCACAAGTCCATTCTTAACCATGCCAGATGGAGTATCAAAAACTATAAATTTTCTGAGGGGGATAATGTCGCTAAGTACTTAAATTTTGCTTTCGATGCTTCGGCAGAAGAAATTTACCCGACACTTTTATCCGGAGCCACATTAAACTTTATTCCTGAAGATTGTTTGACCAATATTCCCCGCTTAAATGAATATTTGATCGACAACAATATGTCGGTACTGGTTCTTCCTTCCGTAATGTTACAGGAATTTACCAAATGCAAAAACACTACCCTAAGAATGCTGATCGTTGGAGGTGAAAAAATTGAAGATGCGAACAAAAATAATTTTGAGGTTTTCAACCATTATGGACCTACGGAAACTACCGTAACCTGTCTTAGTTATCAGCTCAAAAAGCAGAACAAAAATATTTTTGCTCCTATTGGAAATCCGATAGACAACGCCTCTGTCATCATTTTAGATACAAATGGCAAATTGGTTCCAAAAGGGATGATAGGGGAATTGCACATCGGAGGAGTCGGACTATCGAGAGGCTATTTAAACAACCCAATTTTAACCAATGAAAAATTCGTTACCAATCCTTACAACAGTAATGAAAAATTATACAAATCAGGAGATTTAGCAAGACGATTGCCAGATGGTAAAATAGAGTTTATTGGCAGAAAGGATGAACAGGTAAAAATCAGAGGATACCGAATAGAACTGGGAGAGATAGAACACGCGATCTTAAATCTTGAAGAAATCGAAAACACAGTAGTTCAGATCAGAAAAAGTACTACTGGTGAGAACGATCTGATTGCTTTTATCGCGGCTACAAACAAACAAAAAACTTCTCAACTAAGAGCCTCTCTAAAAGCATATCTACCGGACTACATGATTCCGTCCTATTTTATTCAGGTCGATCAGTTTAAACTCACCTCTAACGGTAAGGTTGATAAGAAAGATTTAGAAACTTTCGACCTTTCTACAATTGTTGCAGGAGAAGAATATGTGGCGCCAAGAGATGAAAATGAGGAAAAAATAGCTCAGGTTTTAGCACAGCAATTGGGAAAAAATACAGAAAGTATTGGCGTATTCGATCAGTTCTTTGACATAGGGGCAACTTCTATACGCTTAATGACAATTGCAGGAGAATTAAGTGAAGTATTCGGAATAGAAATAACAGTCGTAACACTATTTGAATATGCTAACATAGATCAGCTAAATGAATACATCAAAGCCCATCAAAACCCTGAAAAAACTTCAAAAGAAGAGGAAGAAGACCTGTCCGGCGTCTTAGATGAAATAATTGATTTAATGTAAATAGTAATACTCTTTTAATCATGAAAAATACTTCAATAAAAAAGGACATTGCCATCATAGGGATGTCCGGAAAATTTCCACAGTCGAAAAATATTGAGCAATTCTGGAAAAATTTGCAGGAAGGCCAGGAGATGATTCATTTCTATTCTGAATTGGAACTTAAAGAGTTAGGAATTAACAGCAAAGAAAAAGATCCAAACTTTGTCGGTGTCACCTCAAGAATCGATGATGCAGAATGTTTTGATTACCAGTTTTTTGGTTACACTAAAGATGAAGCCGAAATCATGGATCCGCAAACCAGACTGCTGCACGAACACATCTGGCTGGCCCTTGAGGATTCGGGCACCAAAACAACGCATTACGGTGGTAAAATTGGTTTGTACACTGCCGTAAATGATAACTTTAATTGGAGGTTACATGCTAAAGTATCCAATAACAATAAAGTAAATCCTTTTTACGCCAATCAGCTCTCCAACAGGAGTTTTGCCAATACTTTAATTTCTTATAAGCTTAATTTGAAGGGGCCAAGCCTTATTGTAGATACCGCCTGTTCAAGTTCTTTGGCGGCCGTGCATATGGCTTGTAGAAATTTATTATTAAAAGAATGTTCGATTGCCGTTACCGGAGGAGTGAAAATACTAACCCGAAAAGAAACAGGCTACAATTACGAAGAAGGAATGATCTATTCTAAGGATGGTCATTGCAGGGCATTTGATGAATCGTCATCGGGTATAGTCAACGGAGAAGGTATAGGTATTGTAGTGCTAAAAAGACTAGAAGATGCCTTAAGAGATCGTGACAATATTTATTCGGTAATTCGTGGAACAGCACTTAATAATGACGGTAACCGAAAAGTAGGCTATACGGCACCAAGTGTTCAGGGACAATACGAATGTATCAATCTGGCACACAGAATGGCTGATGTAACACCAGAATCGATAGGATATATTGAAACACACGGAACGGCTACGAAATTAGGAGATCCGATAGAGATAGAAGCCCTAAACAAAGCTTTTAATTATGATACCAATCATTCCTGTGCCATCGGATCTGTTAAAACCAATATTGGTCATTTGGATTCTGCTGCCGGAATTGCGGGTTTAATTAAAGCGACAATGGTAATCAATCAAAAAAGCATACCTGAATCGTTACATTTTAAAATTCCAAACCCACAGATCAATTTTAAAAAAGGCCCTTTTTACGTCAACACAAAACAAACAGCTTGGAACAATCATAGTCCATTGCGTGCAGGAGTAAGTGCTTTTGGTATAGGTGGGAACAACGTTCATGTCATATTAGAAGAAGCACCTGAAAGAGCGGCATCTGAAACCAATAATCCTTATTATCTACTGCGTTACTCTGCTAAATCACAGTGGTCACTGGATAAGTTTCAGGAAAATTTGAAAACCTTTTTAGCCACAAAAAAGGACACAAAACTAGCCGATTTAGCCTATACACTGCAAACCGGAAGAGACCAGTTTAAATACAATAGGTTTTTGGTATGCAAAAGCAAAGAGGAGGCCCTTAAAATACTAGAGAGCGAAGATCAGGACGGTTTATTTTCCGGAAAATTAAAGAATACTGGTAAAGTAGCATTTATGTGCTCGGGATCGGGTTCTCAATACTTAAATATGGGGAAAGACTTGTATCATGACAGTCCGTACTTCAAAGAATATATCGACAAAGGTTTTGCGTACTTAGAAAGAGAAACCGGAATCGATTATGGAGCCATCCTGTTCCCGAACGAGCAGTCGGCACAACAAACGAACAATATAAATGATAACATACATACACAACCTTTGGTTTTTGTTTTTGAGTATGCTGTAGCCAAAACCTTGATGCATTTAGGGATTAATCCCAATTATTTGATCGGACATAGTACAGGTGAGTACGTAGCGGCTTGTTTAAGTGGGATCTTTACTTTTGAAGCCGCCTTATCCTTATTGATTAAAAGAGGGGAATTGATGTCAGCAGCTCCTAAGGGAAGCATGCTAAGTGTAAGTTTGTCTAAAGAAAAAATAACCGCCTATCTAAACAGTGATGTAGGTCTTGCGGTAATCAATTCGCCCGAATCTTGTGTAGTGTCAGGAACCATTGAGGGTATTGATGCACTCAAAGCCATTTTGGAAGAAAAAGATATTGCTTGTTCAAGAATCCGAGTTTCACTTGCAGGACATTCTTTTTTGCTGGATTCTATTTTAAAAGAATTTGAAGAAGCATTCCGCAATATCACCCTGTCTGAACCAACAATTCCAGTATTGTCCAACTATACCGGAGAAATACTGACTAAAGAAGAAGCCACTTCGGTAACCTATTGGGTCAATCATTTAAGAAACACCGTTCAGTTTTCAAAAGGACTACAGCAATTGTTAACCATTAAGAATTTGGCATTTTTAGAAATTGGGCCAGGAAATGCACTAACAAGTGTATTTAAGCAGCACAGTAAAGAAAATATACACGACCATATAGCACTTAACATGCTGAGACATCCAAGTCAGGAAATAAATGATACTCAGTTTTTTCTACAGCAATTAGGAGAACTGTGGTTTCAGGGTATCGATATTAATTGGGAATCCTATTATGGCGATTATTTGCCCAATAAAATTTCGGCTCCTGCTTATGTTTTTCACCAAACCAAATTCCTGGCACGTGTTAATCCTCTTGACAATTTGAATGGTAACGCTTTCAATACCTTTGAATATGAAGTAGAGGATAATTTTAACGAAGACGAAGAAATGTACAAAGAAGATGCGGATAGGGAGTTAATGAATACCCCCTACAAGGAACCCTCAACTGATACAGAAAAACAATTAGTAGAAATTTGGCAGGACTTCTTCAGTATTAATAAAATTGGAATTCTGGATGACTTTTTTGCGCTGGGAGGTAACTCTTTAAAAGGAGTCACCATGCTAAAACTGATTCAGAAAACATTCGAGATCGATATTAAAATTAAAGATTTTTATAAAAAATCAACCATAAAAGGGCTTGCGGCCGAAATCGATCTGGCCTTAAAGTTTGTGATCATTCAGGAAGAAGAGATCAGCAGTAAAATGGTAATTACGATCTAAAAAGAATAGATTTTTTTTCATTCTAAACACAAAACCACACCACAATATTTTTATTAACTATTTGAAGGCAAAACACTTTGGCTTCTAAAAACACAATATCATGGTTGATTTATTAAATGAAATACATCAGAACAATATAACACTGTCTCTAGACGGCGAAAATCTTAAACTTGGTTTTAAAGATGAGGTGATGGATGAGGTGCTTATCACTAAAATAAGAGATAACAAACAGGAAATAATATCTTATTTAAGTAAATACACCCTGCTGAATAAAGAAAACAGGATTACGAAAGTAGAAGCGGGCGAAAGTTATGAAGTCTCTTCCAGTCAGCTTCGTATGTTGTCTTCTATATTAATTGATACGGGTGTCAAAGGATATAACTATTCAATTCCTAACTTGGTTCGTTTTCAGCAAAAAATAAATGTCAGCCATTTTAAGCAGGCAGTCTACAATACGATAGACCGACATGAATCTTTACGTACCGTATTTAAAATTAACGAAGAGGGGCAAATCCGACAATACGTTCTCCAAAAAGAAGACATAAATTTTAAAATTGACTTTCAGGATTTCAGAACACAGGAAGATAAGGAAAAACAAATAAAAAACATTACGAAGAACGACAAAGAAAAACCGTTTGATATAGAACACGGGCCTTTGTTACGCATTTGTTTATTTCAATTAGCAGATAGTGAATTCATCCTGTATTGCAATATTCATCACGTTATAAGTGATTCCTGGTCGCTGGATGTTTTATTTAAAGATATTTTTGAATTTTACTCTGCTCTTGAATCGGGCGTAGAACACAAGTTGCCAGCGCTGAATATTCAGTACAAAGATTATGCGGCCTGGCAAAACAAACAATTGGAGAAAGGTCTTTTTAAGAAACAGGAAGACTATTTTAAAGCAACATTTTCAGGAGAAATTCCGGTGCTTAATTTTGCCAATAATAAAACCAGACCCGCCGAGAGAACCATCAACGGATTTGCTCTTAAGTCCTATCTTTCGAAAGAAACTACGACAGCGTTCAGAGCACTTTGTACACATAACGGAGGAAGTGTCTTTATGGGATTATTGGCCGTATGGAACGTGCTATTTTACAAATATACCAACAGCAAGGATATTATTATAGGTACAGCAGTAGCAGGAAGAGACCATGCTGATTTGAAGGAACAGGTAGGCTGTTACATCAATTCATTGCCCCTTCGAAATACAATAGATCCCGGGCAAACTTTTAACGCATTTTTTAATAGCGTAAAAGAGAATACGCTTGATGCTTTAAACGGACAATTTTACCCATTTGAACGCTTGGTAAAACTGATAAACTATAACAGAGAGCGATCAAGATCTCCTTTATTTGATGTAATGCTTTTATTGCAAAATGCAGTGGATCATAGTAATATTACGTTAGAGGAAAACCAAATAGGTGCTATAAGAGAATTAGGAAAAACCTCGGCACTAACAGATCTTGATATCAATTTTCTTGAAGAAGGAGACTACTTATCGTGTCATTTAGCATACAATACAGATGTTTTTGAAGCAGAATATGTTACAAATCTCCTAATACATTTTAGACAATTAGTCGAAACCATTGTTTTAAATCCCAATACTGCAATTGAGGAGCTTGATTATTTATCTGTAAAAGAAAAAGAACAGTTACTGTTTGATTTTAATGATATAGTATTGGAATATGACCCTAAAGAAACCTTGTTGTCAGGGTTTGATAAACAGGTACAGCGATCTCCTGATACCATTGCCCTGGTGGCGGGCGGAAAGAAATTTACCTATGAGGCCTTAGACAAAATCTCAACAGACTTTGCCCATTACATTCGAAAACATTATCAGGTCACAAAAGGAAACCTGATTGGCATACAGCTGGACCGTGACGAATGGAGCATTATCTCAATGCTTGGTATTCTAAAATCAGGCTGTGCTTACGTTCCAATCGCTCCCGATATGCCAGTTCATATCAAAGAGCACATCATTTCGGATACGCAATTGAACCTACTGATTACTACAACTTCATACTCGTCTGATCTGGATTTTTATACTGGAGCTATTATGAAAGTAGATACCGGTTTTGATGCCAGCGATTGCGAAACAACGACGATTGAAGTAGGAACTTCAGATCTTGCCTATATTATATTTACTTCCGGATCAACGGGGCTGCCAAAAGGCGTGATGATCGAACAGGGGCAGATTGTAAATACCATCCTCTCTCAAATTGATTATTTCAAATTAGACCAAAACAGCAGAGGTTTACAATTCGCTCCCTTTTCTTTTGATGCTTCTGTATGGGAAATTTTTATGATTCTTTTATCAGGAGGAAGTCTCTACATTATTGGAGAGGAGCAGCGTAAAGATGTCAGCGTACTCACTCAATACATAAAAGAAAATAAAATCACTATTGTTACCTTACCACCTTCCTATCTGGCTTTGATGAACATTGAGGATTTGCAGCAGGTCGAACATTTAATTACCGCAGGAGAAGCACCGGATTACGAAATTATCAAACCATTTTTAGCCTATGGTAACTATTATAATGCCTATGGTCCTACAGAAGCGAGTATTTGTGGCACCATATTTAAAATGCCCAAAAACAGCCAGCCGGATTATGACAGTATCCCTATCGGAAAACCAATAGCGAACGCTAAAATCCATATCCTTGACGAGCATCACCAACTGGTTCCTGTTGGTGTAGCTGGAGAAATATGTATCGGCGGAACAGGTGTTGGAAGAGGGTATCTCAATAGAGAAGAACTCACAAAAAATAAATTTATCAAAAGTCAGTTCCATCACAATGAAAGACTTTACAAAACGGGAGATTTAGGAAAATGGACTAAAGAGGGGAGCATTATTTACATTGGACGTAATGACGAGCAGGTAAAAATAAGAGGATACCGTGTAGAATTAAGTGCTATTGAACATCAGTTATTGTCGCATGAAAAAATAGACGAAGCTGTTGTAATCGTACAAAATGACGGTAGAGAAAATAAAGAACTCGTAGCTTACATTGTCATGACTGCTCCGGTAAGCATAGAAGAATTAAGAGCTTTTTTATCAAAAATTCTTCCGGACTACATGATCCCGACCAGTTTTATCTTTTTAGACAAAATACCATTAACGCTAAACGGTAAAGTAGACAGAAAAGCACTCGTAAAAACAGTAGGGGTTGAATTGTACAGTGAAGTAGAATATGTGGCACCAACCACTGCCGAAGAAAAGATTCTGGTTGAGGTTTGCGAAAAAGTTCTCGATAAAAAGAACATCGGTATAAAAGACGACTTCTTCAGTTTGGGAGGAGAATCCATCAAAGCGGTTATGTTAATTGCAAGCTTAAAGCAAAAGGGATTTGTACTAAAAGTAGATCATATTCTGAGAAATCCTATACTCGAAGATTTGACAAAATTAATGACTTTAAATACAAGAAATATTGACCAGTCAGAAGTTACAGGTGAAATTTTACTAACGCCAATTCAACATTATTTCTTTGCTAATTCGGCCATTAAAGAAAAACAGCATTACAATCAATCGGTTCTTTTAAAAGCAAAAGAAACCATTAGTTCAGTAAGTCTAATAAAGGCATTAACACAAATTGTCAACCATCATGATGCCCTGCGCATTCATTTTGAAAAAGAAAATGAAGTCTGGAAACAGCGCAATTTAAATAGTACGGTCTTTAATTTTGATATTGAATTGTATGATTTAAGAGATGAAGACGATGCGCTTTCTGCCATGAAAATAATAGGTGAGGAAATTCAGTCCGGTTTTAATCTGCAAAATGAAAGACTGATAAGAGCAGTCGTTTTTAAACTAAAAGATGGAGATAGACTGGCTCTCTTTGTACATCATTTAATCATCGACGGGGTATCATGGCGCATATTGTTACAGGATTTGTCGGAAGCCTACGCACACCATCAAAGAGGCGAACAATACGAATTGCCACTAAAGACAGATTCGTATCAATATTGGGCTAAGGGCTTGCATCAATATGCCTCCGGTCTAACATTAGAAAAAGAAAGGTTATTTTGGGAAGAGCATTGTTCCTTAGACATTCCGCAGCTGCCTGCTGATTTCGAGCCTGCTGAGGTATATTACCACGACCGAAAAGAGACTTTTTTACTGGATAAAGAATACACCAATAAATTGCAGACTCAGATTTCGAAACAATATACGATCGAGATTAATGAGACTTTGATTAGCGGTTTAGGTCTTGCATTAGCTGAAGTTTTTCAGGTAAAAAGAACGGTGCTCAAAATGGAGGGCCACGGCAGAGAAGACATTTTACCTGCAACCGATATCAGTAGGACTATTGGCTGGTTTACTTCTGTTTTTCCTTTTGTTTTAGAAATAGCCTCCTCAGATACTATCGAGAACATTCTTAAAATTAAAAAAGACCTAAGCAGAATTCCTAAAAAAGGCATTGGGTATGGCATTCTTAATTTTTTGAATAAAGAATCAAATCTGGAAAGAGAAACTTGTATCGAGTTTAATTATTTGGGTGATTTTGGCAGCAAAGTAGGGACGAACGAAACCTCCTCTTTTGACTTTTCAACCGAATCAATCGGAGCCCCTTTTAGTGAGAAAAACGGTAGTGATGCTAAACTAAGTATAAACGGGATTATTTCTTCCGGTCAATTAATGATTACTGTCGCATATTCCTCTGAAACGTTTAAGACAGCAACAATTCAACGTCTTGTAAAAACATATCAGGCAAAACTGGAGCAAACCATTGATGATTTGGTTAGAACAGAAAAAGAACAGAACAAACCAATAACCATTGACGATCAAAAAGACATCACGGAGCAAATACAAATTCAGGAGGATTGGGTGGCGATATCTGAGAATCAGAGAAGAATTTTGCAATTCCCACAATCGCACGGAAGATTTGGGCCAATCGTTATTTCCGATTTTTCCAAAGACTCATTTGAAAATAAGTTCAGAGAATTTTTAGGACTTTTCCCTTTCTTGAATGTGAAATTCAAAAAAGAGAGTGATGGGGCTATTTCCCAAAAATACATTTCCAATCAGGAAGTGAATTTAGAAATAAAAATCGTCGATGATTATAAGGAAACGGAAAGAGAAAAAGCAGAGACAGCATTGGAGGCTTTTTTTACATCACCGTACGATCTGTATGATAACAGCTCCCTGATTAGATTGTTTTTGATCGCTGATACCACAGACAAGACCTACCTTTTTGTAAGCATTCATCATGCGGTTACCGATATGTACACCAATTCGATTGTACATCAAAATCTGCAAAACTTTTTTGCCGGTAAGCCAATCGAAAATAAGTATAAATCGAATTATGAATTCATAGCCTGGCAACAGCAATTTCTAAAATCAGAAACAGCCTGTGAACAGCGCGATTACTGGAAAGAATATCTGAAAGGTTTTGACATGGTAAATCAAAATCAGGTTCATAATAATTTTATCGACTGTGTGACACAAAAGATAATCGTTAAAGGAGAAAACTTCCAAAAACTGATACAAAAAGCAGATAAAATGAATTTGCCAATAACAGCAATTTGTATTGCAGCACATCAAAAGTTGCTACATCAGGTAAAGAAAAATGATAAGCATTTGCAATTAACCATTGTCAACGGAAGAGAAGAATTTACCAAAGAAATTGAAATCAATAAAATTCTGGGTGTACTTAATAATTTTTTACCCGTGGGGGTTTTAGATTCTTCAGCTTATTCATCTCATAAAGACTTTATCCTTGCGGTGTATGCTGATTATCTTCAGTCTCGTCTTTATCAAACCATTCCTTACGAAATCATTCGAAACGATTACAAAGAAATGACAACAGTTGATATAGAAGGAGCAATAGGAGGGACATTTAATTATCGCGTAGTTGATCATAAAACAATAGAAGATTCTGTTTCGGGAGAAGTAATCACTACAAGTTACAACAAGAACAATTTCAATACAGGTTTAGATCTTAAATGCTTGCTTTATGAAAATGGAATTCTTTTAGATTTAACATACCCCGTGAGTTATAAAGCTGCTTCTGAAAAATCTTTTGAACTGGATTTTTTCCTTAAATACTGTTTGCATCCTCTCTTGGAGTAACTCTTTTTAAGAGCACATTTTCACTAATAATTTTATTGAATCTAAGTAGTTTGGAAGTTTAGAGATCAACTGTTTTATCCAAAAACAGTTGTATGCTGTAGACTTCTAAAGGATAGATTTTGTCCAGACTTAACATAATAACATTCCAAATTTTAACAATTAATTAATTTAATAAACAATAATATCATGGAAATAGAAAACGAAGATCTTGTATATATCAAGCGTAATTTAGCAATTGAGCCTTTAGTAGACAACTGGTATGCCTGGCCTCACCTGATATCACCTGCAACTGCTGCAATGAATATTAAAGACAGACATTTGAAAATTATGTCATCCTATGTTCAAAATCCTATGATCCATGCTGCAGCAGTAAAAACACCTAAAATGTTAGGAGGCCCTTTTATTGACTATGATGGGAAAAGAGTTGATGAAATCAAAGGACTGATTGATAATACCAAAGAGCAGTGCGCTGATCTTTTAGCATTTAGAGAAGATGTATTTGCCCTTAACGACATGCTAAAAAAGGAAGCTAAAGGATATGCTCTGACTGAATTATACAACAAAGTACCGGAAAGCCTGCAAGGACTTGTAGAATTAGTGTATGATATTAATAACAATCCATCGTTCCGTTTTTTTGAATCCTTATTGTACGAAACGGAATTTTACAAAGAATCACTTCAAAGTTTCAATTTGTTTTTAGTACATGATGATGATTCAAGATCCTTTGTGCTTAGTACGCCAAAACTGCCGGGAGAGGATATTTTACGAGTAAACTTACCTTTTAAAAGTGAAAAAATTGATCTGTTGTTTGAGATGGAAGATCATCCGAAAACATTTAAAGAAATCTCAGAAATATTTGAGATCGAACCGGAAGACATTCCTTTATTTAAATCTTTTTTTACAAAAGAAAAGGCTAAAAAATACGAACGATATACAGGAGATGGTGTACTGACAAGATATTTTGGCCATGCCTGTATTCTTACGGAAACCAAAAGCACAACAATATTGGCAGATCCTTTAGTGAGTTATGGTTATGAGTCAGATATATCAAGATACTCTTATGACGATTTACCAGAATCTATAGATTATGTACTGGTAACACACAATCATCAGGATCATATTCTTTTTGAAACATTATTGCGACTAAGACGCAAGATCAAAAACATCATCGTTCCTAAAAGCAACGGAGGTTTTCTTCAGGATCCAAATCTAAAATTAATGTTTGAAAGAATTGGATTCAAAAACATTATCGAACTGGGAGAGATGGAAACCATTCATTTTGATGATTGCTCTATAACAGGATTACCGTTTGTAGGGGAACATTGTGATCTGGATGTGAGAAGTAAATTATGCCACCACGTAGCATATAAAGACGGGTTAAAAGTTCTGTTTGCCGCAGATTCTTGTAATGTATCTCCAAAATTATACGAACGCATTCATAAAGTAATGGGCGATATAGACATTATTTTCTTAGGAATGGAATGCGAAGGAGCACCACTAACCTGGTTATACGGTCCTTTAATGCCCGAAAACTTAGCCAGGGATAAAGACGAATCCAGACGATTGGCCGGATGTAATTTTGAACAGGCTAAAGCTCTCGTGGATGTTTTCAAACCTAGTGAAGTCTTTGTATATGCGATGGGAATGGAACCTTGGTTAAAATACATAAGCTCCATCAAATACACAGATGAATCTATTCCAATTGTAGAGTCAAACAAACTTTTAGAGTATTGTATCGCCAATAATATTGAGCCGGAAAGACTTTACGGAGAGAAAATCGTAGAATATAAAAGAGATCTTGTTCTGTACTAGACAAAGGGCAAGAACTCAGGGTATTATTGTGAAAAGATAATGCCCAAAAAATAATCATTGTAAATAATTAATAAAGATATCATGGTAAAATCAACATTCATATATGCATTAGTATTGTTATGTATGTCTACGCTATACGCCCAGTCACAGACTCAAATATCAGGAATACTTTCAGCAGAGAATCCAAACGAAAAATTAGCCTATGCCTCTGTCATTCTGAAACAGGACGCACTAATTGTAGAAACTGTCATAACAAATGATAAAGGAGAATTTAAGATCGAAGGTGTTAAATCAGGGAAATATACTATTGGATTCCAATTTGTAGGCTTTGAGGATGTTGTCATGCCTCTAACGATAGAGGGGACAAACACCAATATCAATATGGGAAACATTGCTTTAAAAACAAATGTTACCTCACTTAATGAAGTTGTTGTTACAGCAGAAACCTCTCAAATCTCTTTAAAATTGGATAAAAAGGTTTTTGATGTTGGAAAAGATCTAATCTCTAAAGGAGGGTCTGCAACACAGGTATTGGATAATGTTCCGGCAGTAAGGGTTGATCCTTCCGGTAGTGTGAGTCTGAGAGGCAATAGCAACGTGCTTATCCTTATTAATGGAAGAAAATCAGGATTGACTTCACTTCAGGGGTTGGAACAGATTCCGGCAGAATCGATAAAATCCGTCGAAGTGATTACCAATCCGTCATCACGTTATGATGCAGCAGGCTCTGCCGGTATTATCAACATTGTTCTTAAAAAGAATAGCAAACAGGATTTGAGCGGCAGTATGACAGTGGTGGGAGGAATTCCCAATGAGAACAGACTAATGGGAGGTATTAATTATAAAAAAGGAAAATTTAATCTGTTTTCCAATTTTGGAATTCGTTACTCAGATTATGTTGGACTTAATACCAGAGATCAGGTCACTACAGCAAACGGAAATGCAGTTTATTTAAATCAGCGTGAAGATCAGAAGAGACATGATTCTGGAGGGCTGCTTTACATGGGGTTGGATTATTTTATAAATGACAACAACAGTATCACCTCTGCATTTTATCGCAATGATACAAAAGACCGTGATAAGAATACGCTGGATTATAACATCTCGGGAGAAAATTCACAGAATCAGCAGATTCAAACTATAGGAGACTCCAGAGAAAACAGAAGTTATAATCAATTGGAGTTCAATTATACCAAAACGTTCAAGAAACCGGACAGAAAATTTACAGTAGACTTCCAGTATGATTTTTGGGACAGTACAAAAGATTTTAATATCGAAAGAAGTACCCTTGTTCCTAATACAGGAGACAAATCTGTTATAAACACAAAATCAAAACGCGCAAGTGATGATGTTGTGATACAGTCAGATTATGTAACTCCCTTAAGTGAGACCGCTAATTTTGAAGTAGGAGCTAAGCTTGAAAACAGAGTAGTATCTACAGGATTTGCCGCAGATGAAAACAACAACGGAACGGTTACACCAATAGAAGGATTCAATAATGGTCTGGACTATAAAGAACAGATTGTGGGAGCATATGCACAGTATGGCAATAAGATAAACAAATTCAGCTTTTTATTGGGACTAAGAACAGAGTACACTTATATTCAGATTAAAAACCAGAATACCGGAGGAATTTTAAGAGACAGTACCTATACAAGATTATTTCCATCTGCAAATCTAAGTTATGCTCTGACCAAAAAAACAACGGCTCAGTTAAATTACAGTCAGAGAATCAACAGACCCAACCTGGATCAGTTAAACCCTTTTCCGGAACTTTTAGATTTTAATTCTCGTATTTTCGGAAACATTAACCTTTTGCCTTCTTTGACCAATGGTGTAGAATTAGGAATTTTAAGCAAAGTAAAAGGATTAGTGCTGAACCCTTCAATTTATTATTCAAGAACTAAAAATGCGTTTCAATACTTCACCTCACAAAATGACGAAGGCGTTTTTGAAACCGTTTTAATTAATCTGGACAGTGAAACCCGATATGGGATCGAAATTTCGGCTCAGTATGCTCCTTTGAAATGGTTGTCTCTTAATGCAGAGATTAATGCTTATGGTTTTACTAAAGAAGGAAGTGCAGACAATGTTAATCTGGACATTTCAAACGAGACCTGGAAAGCAACCTTATTAACTCAGATTAAGTTACCAAAAAACTTTACATTTCAAAGTAAGTTAGATTATCAGGCTGCTGTTAGTGATGCTCAGACCAGAACGAAATCTTATTATTACCTGAATGTTGCTTTTGGAAAATCATTGTTTAAAAATAATGGGTCATTATCGTTGGCGGCAAGTAATATTTTCAATACCCGAAAAATAAGAGAGACCACGGTAGGTTCAGACTTTGTAGTGCATGAAATGACCAACTTTAATGCAGCCCGATGGACTCTAAGTTTTAATTATAAATTCAATAAGGGGAAAAACAGGAAAGAACATCAAAGTAACAGGAATTAAAAAATATGTTGGATTAAAAGAAAAAAGCTATGTATCTCAACCAAAAAACGCAACTATTTTTGCTGCATTTTGCAGGGGGAAGCTGTTACTCTTTTGATTTTCTAAAAAATGATATTCAGAATAATTTCGAATGTCATGCTTTAGAACTTCCCGGAAGAGGCAGAAGAAATCAGGAGTCGCATCTTTTTAAGAAAGAAGACGCGGTTCATGATTATGTTTCCCAAATAAAAAGACTCAGAAAAAGCAATCTGCCCTACCTGATTTATGGTCATAGTATGGGAGCCACTTTAGGGCTTTCCGTAACAAAAAAAATGGAAGAAGAGGCAGATTCACCTACCATGTTATTGGTTTCCGGTAATGCCGGCCCCGGTGTTTATGTTAATGATATTGAAAGACACACCCTAAACGATACCGAGTTTAAAAAAGAATTGAGGTCTTTAGGAGGTGTTCCGGAACAAATATTGGAAGACGAAGATCTCTACAATTATTTCAGTCCAATCATGAGAGCTGATTTTCAAATTCTGGAAAAGGACAAACATTTTGAAGCAGGTCTTATTTTGAATACGCCCATTTTTGCGATCATGGGCGATGAGGAAAAAACAGTTTCGGAAATTGAAAACTGGAAAACTTATACAAACAGACAATTTGACTACAAAGTAGTTCCAGGCAACCATTTCTTTATTCACAGACAAGTAAAAACACTCGCAAAAATTATTAAGGAATGTGCTGCAGATTCGTTAGTAGGGGTATAAAATTAAAAGCTGAGGTTGCATCGGCTCTTCTTACCGCTATAACACAGTCGTCTGATGACAAGTTCGCTAAAGCGTTATTTTCCCACTAAAATAGCATAAAGTAAATAGACATCCCCTGCGTCGTGGGGTTGGGGATCATTTATAATTTTTAAAAAAAAGACATGAAAAATAATGTATCAGAGAACAGCAATTCTCAATTGATCCCTTTAAAACCCTTAATAGGATATTCTTTGCTGGCTATAATTTCGGGATTGTCAGGATTTGCATTTATAACGATTATTAATAAAATTATAAGTAACTCTATTACTGCTACAGAAACACAGCCAATGCAAAACTATCTCTATATGTTTGCAGGTACAATTGTTATCTTTTTTGTTTCCCGAAGATGGCTGGCTGGTGGTGTAATTAAGCTGTCTCAGAAAATATACTGGGACATTAGAAAAGACGTAATAAAGCTTATTCTTAAAGCCCCCTACAGAAAACTTCAGGAATATAAAGAAGAAGTTTATGCCACACTAACTACAGATGTAAACCATGTTTCAAATGCATCGCTGATGGTTATTACTTTTTTTTCTTCGATCATTCTTATAGCGGCTTGCTTGGTGTATATGGCCTTTTTATCGTTAAAACTGTTAGGAGTCAGCACTGTTGTTATAGCACTTGGAGTACTCATATATGCACTCCGATCAAAGTCCAGTAATAAGCAAATAAAAGAAGTACGAGAACTAGAAAAAACATTCATTACAATTTTTAATAGTATTCTTAACGGGGCAAAAGAAATCAATATTAATGCCGACAAAGGAACTCAGATTTATGATCAGAGATTAATGAAAGTTGCTACAACCGGAGAAACTAAATATGTAACCGCTCTCCTGAAATATCTTAATAGTGAGATTATAAGTCAGATATTGTTCTATGGGCTTATTACATTTATCCTGGTATTTTCGGGGACTGTATTTCAAACTCCAATAGCGACTAAAGTGAGTTTTACTTTTGTTTTATTATATCTGATGGGGCCCATCGTAAGTGTTATGACAATCATTCCGGTGATGAATAGGGCGACAGTGTCACTTAAAAAAATGAACAAACTAAAAGAAGATCTTGCCAAAATTGAAAAACCGCAGAACGTTAGTCACAAAGGACAATACAAAGATTTTTCAGATTTAAAAATACGCAACTATGCATTTTCCTTTGGCGAAAATCAATTTTCTGTGGGGCCAATAAATTTTGACATTAAAAGAAATGAAGTTGTTTTTATATATGGAGGTAACGGAGAAGGAAAAACGACCTTCATCAATACGATTCTAAACCTTTACAATTTGGATAATGGAGAAGCATATATCGATGGAAAATTAGTACCGTTAAAAGAATTGGAAAAGATAAAAAATCTATTCGCTCCCGTTTTTAGTGACTTTTATCTCTTCGATGCCTTTTACGGAATAGCAGATGTTGATTATGATAAAGTAAATAAATACCTGAAATTATTTGAGTTAGAAGGAAAAGTACAAATAAAAGACGGGTATTTTTCAACAACAAACCTGTCTACAGGACAGCGAAAAAGAATGGCACTAATCAATGTTTTATTAGAAGACAGGCCTATTATTGTACTCGACGAATGGGCAGCA
The DNA here is from genome assembly GCF_903469665.1 of Flavobacterium sp. UGB4466. Lineage (GTDB taxonomy): Bacteria > Bacteroidota > Bacteroidia > Flavobacteriales > Flavobacteriaceae > Flavobacterium > Flavobacterium lipolyticum. Next base: position 24,516 of record NZ_CAGKLC010000038.1, read on the forward strand.
GATCAGGATCCGTATTTCAGACATAAATTTTACACCGAAATTATCGCGACCATAGTTCGGGATGAAGATAAAACAATCATTGCCATCACACACGACGACCGATATTACAATACTGCGGATACCTTGCTGAAAATGGAATATGGTAAATTAGAAAAAACAAACATTTCTGAACTTGCCGAAATCTTTTAGGACGGTTTAGAATTTCCGGATACTTTTTATTAGCCTCGTACAGACTTCTTTTTACTTCCCGGTAAAAAGAAAGGGACTTTATGTGCTTTATAAAATCGAAGAATTAGAATAGAAAACTACTTAACCTTATAAAATTTATTATTTAAAGATATAATCTCAAGAAAATGAAAAGAAGTAAAATAATTAAAACAGCACTTTTTGTGGTATTGTCCCTGGGCTGGATATTTATCACAACCTTTAATTTAGGACCATTTGGTTCCCTGGGAAAATTAACAACCTATAAAACAGGCTTGTTGTCTGTGCCTTTACAAAGCGATGGAACGCAAAAAATTCACAGCGATCAAAAATTAGATATTTTTGTAGATAATGTTGGAATTCCCCACATCTATAGTGGTACCAAAAGTGCAGCAGCTTACGGACTGGGATACATGCATGCAAAAGACAGGTACTTCCAGATGGAGATGATCTCAAGGATTGTTCAGGGAAGACTATCAGAATTTGTACCGTTAGGAACCCTAAAATCAGATAAATTCTGGAAACCGTATGAGTTTGAAAGAAAATCAGAAGAGATACTGGCGAGCTATAAAAAAGATAACCCGGAATTTTATGCTTATCTGCAGGCTTATTCTGATGGGGTAAATGCTTACTTAAACAATAACGAAAATACAGATCCCTTATATAAAGCATTAGGAACAACACCCAGAAAATGGAAAACGGAATATTCGCTGTTATTCACCTGGTATATGAGCTATACGCTGACTTATTTTGATCATCATATCGACCAACAGGAAATTTTAGAGAAGCTGCCGGGACAGGAGATTACTTATTTTTACCCTTTACAGCCGAAAGGAATAAATACCATTTTGCCTTCCGGTTTACTACCTTCCACTGTTAACCTGCCTAACATAGGAGCTCATACTTTGGGGACAGCTTCAGTAGATAACATTCCAGAAGAATCATCATTATTTGATTTAGGAGCTAAATTAATGACCAATCATAAGTTCTATCAAGGTGTAGGAAGTAACAACTGGGTGGTAAACAACACCAAAACAAAAAGTAAAAATAATATTCTGGCAAATGACCCGCACCTGTATTTGACACTTCCGGAAGCTTTTTATGAAGCTCACATTGTAACCGGAAGTTTTAAAACATACGGTTTTACGATTCCTGGTGTTCCAGTGATAGTAAGCGGTCATAATGATAAAATTTCATGGGGAATTACCAATGGAGAATGGGATCTGGTAGACAGATACAAACTTCAGGTAAAAAATGACAGTCTGTACCTATATGAAGGGAAATGGATTCCTTTCCAAGTTAAAAATTATACCATTAAAGTAAAAGGAAAACCTGACTACATAGAAAAGTACAGAAGTACGGTACAAGGAAAAGTTATAAAAGAAGAAAATGGACAGTATTACGCACAGCATTGGTACGCTGCTGAAAAAAGTAACTCTGTAAAAGCAATGTACGAAGTGATGAAGAGTCAGAATTGGGATGGTTTTTCAACAGCATTAAAAGATTATAGCTATCCTCCTCAAAATTTTGCTTACAGCGATGTAAACAATAATATTGGGATTGTGTGTGCGGGTGAATTGCCGGCAAGAAGCAGCGATTATATTGGTCAGGTATTAGACGGTAGCAAAAAGTATGTTCCTGTAAAAGCTTTAGATGCTTTTTGGTCGGCTTATAATCCGGATAAAGGATTTTTGTTTTCTGCCAATCAACAGCCTATTCAGAACAATGTTTACTTTGGAGCACATGGTTCAAAAGACGATTACAGAGCCAAACGTATTTATTCTGTATTAGAAGAAAAGCAAGACTGGTCAGTTCCGGAAATTCAGAAAATGCAAAGTGATGTTGTTGATATTTCCCTTAAAGATTTTAAAACATTAATAAACAACTATCCGCAAAAAGAAAAATACAATAGCATTGTAAAAGAACTAAAAAACTGGGACGGAAACATGAACGGTGACGGAAATCAGGGATTGGTTTTTGAAATGTTGCGAAAAGTCTCTATAAAAGAAGCGAAGCAATTTGCAAAGACCAAACTGCAGGTAAAACAAGAACCATCGTTACAAAACTTCTTAAAATACCTGAATGATAAAAAGTATACCCTTCCGGGTGGTGATAACAAACAAAAAGTGGTAGATGCTATTTTTGAAAAAACACTGGATACTTTGACACAAACTTACGGCGATCAATGGAAAAAAGTGAGCTACAAAAAGATGTCTAAGTTTAATATCAACAATATGCTTTTCATTCCGGGACTGGGAGAAAAAATTGACAATGCGGGAGGTAATATCAACACCATCAACATCAATACAGAAAAGTTTCATCCAGTCTTCCGTGCGGTATATGAAGTAAAAGACGGAAGCATACAGGCACATACCATTTTGGCTGGAGGTCAGAGCGGTTTGATAAATTCAGCACATTATAAAGATCAAATAGAATCCTGGAGTAAAGGCCAGTACAAGAAAAGCCAATTTGTTAATAATCCTGCTAAACTTAAAAAAATTGTAACCACGATAAAATTTAACTAATGAAAAATATACTAAATTACCTGCCCTTTATAGTTGTATTACTAGCACAATTTTTAATAAACAACTATACCGTAATATTGCTCTTTACCATTTTAACAGGCTTTATTGCTGCTTTTAAAATAGAGCGAAAAAGAGTTTTCTTAAAGTGTTTTATAATTGGGTTGGTGGTAGCAACTACCGTATTCCTTATCTATGAATCGAGAGTGGCATATGTAAAAGATCTTCTGGTAAATCTTGGACTATCAAGTCTTTTTATTTATGTTTTTTTCCCGTTGTTTAATGCTTTAAACACTGCAATTCTTTTCTTTTTTGGTTATAAAACGGGTACGTTGGTTTTAGAAAGAAGACTTGCGAGAACCAGCCAGATATAGACCTACAAAGAAACTTGTCTGAAGAGGATCAAAAAAACGTACAGTCAAAGCAATCCTCTTAATCTTAAAAAAACACTATCAATTTCTAAACACAAAAAAGATGAAAGATCGTAAGTCAAAATGCAGCTGTGCTAAAAGCGGAGTAATGTGTGCACTTAAATTAAGTTTAATCAAACAAGGAGTATCGGCATCAGACAGTGCGATAAAAAATAAGGCCATTTGTCCTCTAAAGGCGGCAGTGTTGAGTAATGCTTCGTAAGCGGTAATAGAAGTCCCGAAGAATGTAATTCAAAGTGAATAAATCAGCTATAAGAGGTCTTCTATAGATTTATGAATAGCCTGATTGAAATAAGATCCGTAAATATTCCCCGAGGATATGAAACAGTCGAAAAAATAGTGTCATTGTTATACATAATGACATCAATAATAAGTACTGAGAAAATTATTCAATCATACCTAATTGTATTATTGAAATCAAAAAAATATAAAATATTGGTAAAGTCTAATGCAAAATATATAATGAAAAACTCATTGTACATTTTTTATATACGTTAATAGTATTATGCAAAATTCGACACATTACTTAGCCTTTCGTGATTTTGAATCTATCCCTAAAATTGATTTGAAAGAAGATGAATACTACCTATTTCAGCATTCAGGTGATTGCAATCCTGATCAAAGTATTCTGGATTATTATTTGGAATTTTTACCTCAGAAATTTAGACAGGAAGTACTTAAATATAGAAAATGGGATGACAGATACAACTGTTTGTTTGGAAAACTAATGGTGCGTATGGGATCTCATATATTAGGAAATCACTCGTTTGAATTCGAGAAAATGGTTAAAGACAATTATGGAAAACCCTACATGTTAGGCAGTAACTTTAATTTTAATATCTCGCATAGTGGAAATATGGTAGTATGTGTCTTTAGCAAACAGGAAATAGGTGTTGACATTGAAGAGATCAACGACATCGATTATTCGTTGTTTGAAAATGTTTTTTCTGCTCAGGAATTTGCAGAAATCAATCGTGACGGATTGGATAAATTTTACGAATTCTGGACTAGAAAAGAATCTGTCATTAAAGCGATAGGAAAGGGGATGTCCATTCCGCTTACAGAAATCGAAATCAATACAGGCTACACAACCTATGAAAATGATACCTGGTACACTAAAAGTTTTAAAATTGATAACAAATATTGCTCGATTACCACAAAGTACGATCAGATAAAAGCTCAGGAAATGCAGGTTATATTTTAATAGTCTGTAAATAACATCTGTTTGCTGTTGTGATCAGCCTTGCTTCATAATTGTACCTATGGAGCATTATAAGAAATCAGATTTAACTTTTAAACGAATACTTAATTCAACGAAACCTCCGGGATCTTATGGTTCGGGAGGTTTTTTTATGTGCAGTAACGACTTTTGGATGCAATTTGTTTTATTCGGAAGCGATTACAGCAACAATAATTGTTTAGAACAGAAAAAGAGTTTTCAAAAACATTCAAAAGACATAATATTCAAAAAATAGTGTCTCTTTTAAATTGTCGGTTTTTACTGCAATTGTAATTTTTCTTCACAAAAAAACTTTATCTTGGCAGAGAAAATAGAGGCTGTTTCTTCTGTAAATCCGGCTGATAACCGAGCCTAAAGGGATGCATTAGAAGCAGAGATTACAAAACAATAAACCGTACCAAAAAACAGATAAGAATGTTATCATCACATGAATTGTTATTCTTTTTTAGTGCCTTAGGGGCTTTTAATGGTTTCCTGCTTTCTTTATATTTTGCGGTAAATGCCAAAAAGAAAATTTTTGCAAACTATTTTTTATCCTTGCTGTTACTGGTATTAAGCATCAGAATTATAAAATCGGTTTTCTTTTATTTTAATCCTCACTTATCGAATACTTTTATTCAAATCGGACTTTCGGCCTGCATTCTTATTGGCCCTTTTCTTTTTTTATATCTCAGATCTTACAGTCCCTATTCCAAATCAGTTTGGATTACACATACAATACCTTATTTGGTGATCATGGCAATTCTGGGAAGTCTTTATTCTTATGTCGAGCATCCTCAAATCTGGCGTGTGTGGATTGTAAAAGCCATATATCTTCAATGGTTGGTTTATATCGGTTTCTCTTTTAAATATATTCAGCCAATTCTTCAGAAAATCAAAGAGAAGGAGAGCTTAAAAAAGTTAGAAGTATGGTTTCTTAACATCTATTTTGGAGTTGCATTGGTATGGACTGCCTATACTTTTGCAGCCTATACTTCTTATATTGTCGGAGCATTATCGTTTACCTTTATTTTATACCTGATCATTTTACTTTTAATTTACGGAAATAGCCAGGAAACTACATTCTTTCAGGAAAAAGAGAGATACAAAAACAAAAGCATTGATAAAGAGACATTAGATCTAATGAGTCAAAAATTTTCTGTTATAGTAGAAAAAGAACTTTTTCTGAATTCCAATTTCACTTTGGAAGAAGCGGCAAAAGAATTAAAAGTAAGCAAACATATTTTATCCCAATATGTAAATGAAGTAGTAGGCAAATCCTTCTCCAATCTTATTAAAGAATACAGAATAGAGAAAGCGAAAGAGCTATTAGAAACCGAAAAAAACTATACCATTGAAAGTTTGGGTTATGATAGTGGCTTCAATTCTAAATCAACTTTTTTCACCGCCTTTAAGAAACAAACCGGATTAACCCCTACCGAATATCAAAAACGGTACTCCAAATGAGTTCTAATTTATAGAATGAGACTTCAGTTTTATAATCTAAACCCTGTAAACTAAGACGATACCGGACATTTGTATTCATTATTAATAACCTAAAAAAATTAAAAATGAAAAAAGTGTTTTTGTTTATCGGATTAAGTCTGTTGTTTTTTAAATCAAATGCCCAAAGTCAAAATACTACTGATGACTGGAGTTTGATTCAAAAAACACTAAATCTCTACATAGATGGTCAGGCTACTGGCGACTCTGTTAAAGTAGGTCAGGCATTTCACAGTTCCTGGCAGCTGAAAGGTTTCAGAGAAAAAGAATTCGTAGTCGTTCCCAAATCGAAGTATCTGGTAGGATACAAAAAACGAGATGTTAAACCTGATAATTGGTCAGGCCGCATCGTTTCTATTGATTTCACCAATAATGCAGCAAGTGCCAAAGTAGAGATCAGCACTGCAAAACTATTATTTGTAGACTATTTCAATCTTCTGAAAACAGATCAGGGCTGGTTTATTGTAGATAAAATTTCAACCCGTACTCCTCACAAAATCGTTGATGCGGAAGTAAAACCAAAAGGATAGTCCAGTACTTTTTGTTCAAACTAAAACCGATAATCTCCAAAGAAATGTTAAAAATAATCGTTTTATCACTAGTTTTTACAGGGCTGTATCCTCAAAGTACTCACGCACAAAAAAATATATTGTTTGTCACCTCAAATCAGGATTTTTATGGCAATACCAAAATAAGTACATCCAATCACTTTGAAGAAATAGTAATTCCGTACGACATATTTACAAAGGCAGGCTACAAGGTAGATTTTATAAGTCCGAAGGGTGGAGCAATTCCTATTGGATACATTAATGCTTCCGACAGTATCCAAAAAACATACTTATACAACAGTTGGTTTATGAGCAAATTGAAACAGACCAGAAAACCTGAAGAAGTTGCGGCTAATGATTATTCTGCAATATTCTATACAGGCGGAGGTGCCGCGATGTTTGGGGTAGCCGAGAACCAGGTCATTCAGAAATTAGCAGGAGCAATCTATAAAAAAAATGGAATTATCTCCACGATTTGCCACGGAACAGCAGGAATTGCTTATTTGAAAAACGAGAATGGAGTTTCACTCTATGCGGGACGAAAAATCACCGGTTTTCCGGATGAATTTGAAAGTAAAGAGATGGCCTATTACAAAACATTTCCCTTTTCGATGAATAAAGCAATCATTGACAATAAAGGTAATTTTGTTTATTCAGAAAAAGGAAGAGACGCTTTTTATATAACAGATGGCAGGTTTGTAACGGGGCAGGATCCTACTTCAGGCACAAAAGTAGCAAATGAGGTTCTAAGATTAATTAGGGAAAACGATAAAGAGGCAGGAAATAATACTGTAAAAAGCGACTTTGATCAAATCACCGAAGTTCTGTTAGATTATATGGAAGGTACGGCAGAAGGACAGCCCGAAAGACTGAGAAAAGCCTTCCATCCCAATTTTAACTTATATACAGTAGCCAATGATACATTGTGGACACGTTCCGGTAAACAATATATCGCTAACATAAAAACAGGGGAAAAATTAAACCGAATCGGACGTATTCTTGCCATTGATATGGAGAAAGATGCCGCAATTGCGAAAGTAGAAATTAAAGTACCCAATTGGCGCACTTTTACAGATTACTTTCTAATTCTTAAATACGAAGGAAACTGGAAAATAATACACAAAAGCTACAGTTGGACAGCTATTCCTAAAAAAGAATAAACCATAAAAAAACATCCGCTAACCGCAGTTTGATCAAATACGGTAATCCAATAAAAAGTCAGGATTTTTTCGATTAAATATATTGGGGTAAATTAAAAAGTGAAATATCCTGAAAACCGTTATTTGGGCAAACTGCAACTAGTGGGAGTATTACGTAATAACAAAGATGAGGTCTCCGAAAATGGTTCAAAAATTAATTAAAAACAATCAGATCCTATGATAAACAAATTTTTATTGACCCTAATTATAGGTTCATTTTGGGTAATAAATATAAAGGCACAAGTCAAAAGCGACCAAAAAAATGATGCCTGTATAGTAGGAATTAAAAAGCAGTAGAATATTCCGGGCTTGGCTTTGGCCGTAATAAAGAATGGAGTGCTGATTCACAAAAAAAATATGGGCTAGCAAATATTACAAATGTTACCGCTCCATAACTTTGATACTTTTATCGTTTAGGGATTTATTTTGCTCTAGTTGAGAAGTTTTTTTTGGAAAAGCAATGTAATCCTTCCATTTTGGATGGATGATCGTATCATTTTGATAGGTATTGGTAAATTGAGAAAGATGTTTTTTTGTTTTAGTTGTTTGTTAGTCAGTGTTTTATTCTTTTTGAAAATGGTTTGGCATATCAATTGTTTCTAAAATGTTAATCGGAATACCGATACGAACAGGTGTAAAACAATATAAACTAGAGCAACCATGAATGAAGATAAAACAAGAAAGAAAAAAATAAAGAAATTAGGTATATCAAATAAAGCGATTCGGCAAAAAGACAGAGTTATCAATTTAATGGTATTTACTACGATTTTTTTTATTGCACTTTTAATGATTTCACAAATAGTATAGGTGCGATTGAATATGGACATAGAAAGAGTAAAATTTTCAGTAATCGAGAGTTTTACTTTTTTTGTTTTTAAATAGAATGCAGCTCAAAAAGATCTTTACAGTTGTGGCCTCAAAATGATATGTTTTTATCATTTTGAGACGTTTTTTTTAAGCACAAAAAGTACTTTTTAGATATAATATGCAAGAATATAAGGTTTTAATAGCAATGGAAAGACTATAAAAAATATTGGTATATAAGTTGGATGTAGTGGTTAACATTTTCATCCTATTGAGGAATAAAGATAGTAACAAATAAAATCCAAACGAAACGATTATGAGAACCATAACCTACAAAATAGAACCTATTGAAAGACATTTTACGTTTTCGACCCTTTTAAAAAAACAACAAGCATCTTCACACCTTAAAGAAGCTGTAGAAATTCCCGATTTTAGTATTGAAAAAGCCAGACCTGTTCATACCTTTTGGATAAAGCAGATTTGTGAGGTAACACTTTCGTCTGCTATAGCTCGCGGAACCGGTATTTCAGGACGTTCTCCTGAGTTTCTTGAAACTAAAATGAAAAAAGGAGAGGCAGTCATAGCCTTCGCCTCAGACGGAAGGTGGGCAGGTTTTTCTTTTATCTCTTCCTGGGAAAATGGAGAGTATGTTTCTAATTCCGGATTAATCGTCGCTCCTGAATTCAGGCACACCGGACTTGCTAAAAGAATTAAAACAAAAATTTTCGAACTCAGCCGTGAGAAATACCCCAATGCCCGTATATTCAGTCTGAGCACAGGTCTTGCGGTCATGAAAATGAACCATGAACTCGGTTTTGAACCCGTTACTTACTCAGAACTGACTACAGATGAAATGTTTTGGGAAAATTGTAAATCCTGTGTGAACTGCCCAATACTGATAAACAAGGAAAGGAAAAATTGTTTGTGTACAGCAATGCTTTATGATCCGAAACAGAATACGACGATCGTAGATTAAGTAAAATTTTGAGGTTGTGTTTTGATGCCCCTAGTATCAAACAATACAATAAAACACTTTGGAAATAAAACAACAAAACCCTCAACATTGTTGAGAGTTTTGTCTTCTGTGGAGAAAGAGGGATTCGAACCTAAGCTCCGCATTCCGTTTTTATACTGCATTTTTTATATTTTTTTCTGCTGTGCCACGAATGCGCCACAAATTTCAAACTATGAATCTTAAGTTGTAACTATTTGCTTGTTAGTCGTTTATAATTCTTAATTAATTGTATGTCAAAAATACAAATTTTTATGACATCACTAACAAAACATTTTTTAGCGCCACATTCTAACCTATACCTTTTGTCGCTTGATTTTAAAGTTGCTTTGTTTTGCAAAATAGCCTGTGCCATGATTTTGCCAGAAAACTAATTATATTGGCAATTCAGTTAACGACCAGTTTGACTGTCTTAACTTTCTGTTGCAAAAAACATTGCTGCTAAAAAAAAAGCTGACTCATTTCTGAGACAGCTTCTTTGTTTTATTCTTAAACTAATTTTCTCCTGTAAGAGTCTTTATTGAACCTAATTTTAAAGTTTTTGCTACAAAATAGCCACTATCAGATGTAGCAGGTTTATTAGTGTATTTTTCGGTAAGTGCAGCTGTATTAAGTTTTGCAATACTACCTCCAAGTGTAGATCCAGCAAGAGCGCCTCCAATGGTTATTAAATTATTAAGGTTGATAGAATGAAGACTAATTAGCCTCTTTGTACTGAATTCTGAGGTACTGGAATAATTTTTGGCATCAGCTGATATATAATAATTTCCGCTGGCTGAAATTTTTGCCTCATTGAATAATCTCGTCGTAAGCGAGCAATAATTAACATTGTCGACAAAATCGACCTGATAACCTTTTCTTATTAAATTTTCGGCATACATAAAAGTTTGAGTTTTTACATTCGGTTCTGTTGCAAAATTAGGCACACGATAATCAAGTACATCCTCTAAAACAACTTCTAGTAAATGTGTCACAGTCACTGAGGTTGAAAAAAAGGCAAGGTATTTCGCGGAAGCTACCGTTTCTTTTGTAACCATGCTTTGAAAAATTATTCTATTATTATAAACAGGTTCATATTTTTTCAACTGCTCGGTAGATAATATTTGAAAATACTCAAATTCATCTTTTTTCCCGGGCTTATAATATATAAGAGCTCCTATAAGTTGTTCCGGTTTAACGTTTGTATCAAACGTAACCATGCTTGCTGTCTTAAAAACATCTTCAGCTTTTTGAGTTTGAGCAAAAGAACTGAACGCTGTACCAACAGTGAGAAGTAAGGTAATTAACTGTTTCATAATTAGTTATTTTTTAAATTGGATTGAAAAATAATTGAAATTAGATCTTTATAAACTAAAACTATTAAGTATAAATACCTGTTTTTAAATTAAAAACTTCGGAACAAGAGAATTAAAAAAGAAAACAAAATACAGTTTATAACCTCAACTTGTTAGGTGTTTATTTTGCTGAAATTTTAATTCTTCAAAGTGCCTTGTGCCTCGATTACGCCACAAAACTTTGGACTGGGGAATATCGTTAAAAACGCTTCAAGTTTATGTGGCAAAAAGGTTTCCATTTCATTGTAGGAGTGATTATGATGAGCAAATAAAAGAAGGTGTAAAGTAAGAAATATTTACACCTTTTTTACTAGAAGGTCTTTGCGGAACTATTACAGGGTATGCTTAGAAACTCTTTTATTGCTCTGTTTTTTTTATAATACTTCTACAAATGTTTAAAAATAGCTTCTATTTTAGCAACATAATCTTCAGCATCACTCTTTGAAATGATTGAGCTGTAAGTATGCCCAGCATTATTTCTCATATCTAATATGTTTCGACAGTTTGTAAATAATGCTTCTGCCGCAACATAATTTGCAAAAATAGTTTTGAGATAATCTGCAAATTCCATTATTAAAGGAACAGAGCTGTAACTGGCAGGTAGACCTCCGACGGGAGAAATTTCGTAAAGCAATTCAAGGATTTGAGTCAGTTCTCCCAACTTTTTATGGGCAGCGGGATTGACTGTAAAAGTTTTTAAATGATATAAATTAATTTTTCGTTCATTAGCAGTTCCCGGATGAAAAACAATCGTACCTGAGCTTGGAACGACAATGCCTAAAGTTCTCAAAACACCAAGTAATTTAATATTATAATTAGCATCTGCTGTCCATGAGGCTTTATCTACAGGAGTAATTAAAGTTGCAAAATCAGTTACCCATTTTATCAGCTCAAATTCAAAAGCCCGGCCGTATTGAATTACAACAGGAGCGAAATCAGCACCATTATCTAAATTTTTCAGCAGATATTTACCTGTTGCTAAATAATGAAGCGTTTTCGTGCGGTCAATTTTAGTTATATCTATAATTGTTCCGATATCAGCTAGGTAGTTCAAATAATCTGTTTTAGATGTAAATTCATCAATAAAATCCATCTGTTCCTGAAGGAGGGTCTGTAGCTCTAATTCTTTATTTTCCTTATCCAGCTTAATTTGTGCAAGCTGCTCCTCCAGTGTAGTTTTTCCTTCACCTGCGTTTATTAGTTCTTGATTGAGCTGCTCTATTTGATCATCATAGTTTTTAATGTTTTGAGCAGATGCTATCAGTTTGGCTTTTATTACTTCATAATCATCGACAAAATGATTTCTCTGAATATTTAGTAGGCTAAGTTTAAGATTGGTCTGCTCATCAAAAAAGCCTTCTCCAAAATATTTTTGGTAATCAATACTGCCGTCTTTTTCTATTTCTACAGCATTGATATATTTTTCTTTCAATCCATCTCTAACATCATTGGGGTCATTGAAGTAATACATTTTAACATCACTCAGCTTCACTATATTTTGACCTATATATTCCTGAAATTTATAGATAAGGTATTCGCTATGGGTTTCAATAAGGAACTGAATATTGAACCTTGAGGCTGCATCAATAAATAACTCCGCCATTTTTGACTGCAGGGAGGGATGCAGGTTCGCTTCAGGTTCTTCGATCAGCAAAGTGGAGGGACTAAAATAAAAAGCATGGCTATGATACTCTCCATCTTCAGGATTAAGATTATATTCGTGATTCATTTCTTGCTTTTGGGCAATTATAGCAATTTGCATAATGATTGGAAGCAATTGTGATATTCCATACCCCAAATCGGCCAGAGATGTTTTTGTTCCATCAAAATTGACCAGAAAAACTTTAGTCAGTCCAATGTCTTCATCTCTAAAAACGAAAAGTTTTTTCCCAATTTTAAAACCTTTCTGTTTCTTTTTTCCATTCTGGTCAACCTCTTCAATCTCTCCTTTTCCAATCCAGAAGTTTACAAAATTTTCAATTTGCGGGTTACCTTCCAAATAGATTGTCGAGAAATCTTTTATAATCTGAATTTCTTCACCATTCTGTTCGTCAATAAACCATTCCCTGTTTTTGCCTCTTGAGGTGGGCAGAAAATAAACCTTTTTTAAACTATCAATTTTTTTCTGGGCAGCATCAAAAAAATCTGAATCTATTGCGCTCAATAGACTTTTAAGAAGTTCGCTGTTAGGGGTTGTTTGATACATAGGCTGTATAAAAGGACGCAAACCCTTTTCTTCGGCACTTTCTTGCTCGTGCCAGACTCTTTCTTTTTCAAGTTCAGCATTTGCAACTTTTATTTCAATTCCCTCTTCAAAACCTGAAAATGAAGTATTGAAACAGTCTAAAACTTTGTGCTGATAATAGTTTCTTCCTTTAAGAAGTTCAGTAAAAGTATTTTGTTGAATAGACAGCAGCTGAGCTTTTTCTTCTTCTGTTAATTCTGAATAATCAGAGAATAAGCTTTTTCCTTTGACGAGTTTTTCTGTAAAACTGTCATAACCGTCTTTTTTCTTTCTAAAGAAAGGCAGGTCAAAAGAAGTGTGTTTATAAATTTCGATTCTACTAAAAAGGTCAATAGTAGAATATTTTTCTGTGTTTTCAGTTGGTACAAATCCTTCAATAGTCTCTTCAAGAGGTGTTTCTAGAATTAGCTCTATGATTCTTTTCAGATTGATGCTTGTTGACATTTCCCAATAGATACCTTCATCGCGATCATAGATGCGACCGAATATATTTGACCAATGCAGATATTCTCCATCCTTTACAATGGCGATACTTTTAATATCATGAGAAATAACCACATCTTTTGTAGTCCCATTTATAGTTTGTCTCAACTCATATCTGATTTCCAAAGTAGCGTGTATTTCCCTGCTAAATCCAAATTTTATAGGAAATGCAAACACTAAATCTTCATCGTCCTCAAAAATTGGCAGGTCGCTTGAGGTCATATTTCCTTTTTTATGAAAATCCATAAGCCGCGAATACATATGCTGTTTTTTTTCGACTCCTGAGCTTTTAAAGGCCTCAAATGTCAGACGGTTAAAGATACGTTCAAGATTTCCAAGTTCATGTTTCATATTCTTAAAGTCTAAGGTTTCAGAAACAATTCCTTCTTTAAAATTATCAACCATGAATTGAATTGCTTTGAAAACGGAGCTTTTCCCTGCGTTGTTTACCCCAGTAAGTAATGTAATTGGTGCAAATTCCAATTCTTCCTTGTTTTTAAAAGTTCTAAAATTTTGCAGACCTAATCCTTCTAAGTTTGGCATTATGCTTTTTTTGTTTAATATTCTTAATTAATTGCTTTGTTTACAGCGCCTAGCTGACATGAATTTGAAAGTTTATTTTAAACACAAAACTGTCGTTCATTTTGTTAATTTCATATGTGCATTATCTATTCTGCTTTCAATTTTTTATCTCAGATTGAATTTCTTACATGTAGTCTTCAGTAAATTCTGTAATGGCTGATATCTGACCTTCATAAGTATTTCTGATGCTTCCGCCTTTTAATACTTTTTCCTGATGAACTAGAGCATTTATACTGATATATATTGAAAATCCAACATCAGGTTTTTCCATGTACTCTTTTTTATTCTCGTTCCTTACAATAAAGTTATTTGTATAAAGATGTGAACCCTTCTCTTTAACTGCCTTACTATACGCAGATATTGACTGTCCGCCAGTTTGAGTAGTAGAAATGAATTTTTCCAGATAGTATATTGTCCAGTCCAGTTCCCCGATAAATTGATTTATGTAAAAACCCATAAAAATTGGTTTTTTAATTGTATTGTAGTACCTGATCTTAAAAGCGTTTTCCAATATATCCAGAAAAACCGGATCAAAATCCTCTGTTACATCATTTTGGACTTTGGAGAGCAGATTTTTTAGTAACCTGAATTTGTCCAGGTGATAATGATATTTTTCTTTCTGCTGGAGATTATAAACAATTACCGCTTTCAAATATTTCTCTACGGCGGTGCTGGCAAGAGTGAGTCCCTGCACTATAAAATGGTTTTTAAGCAAAAAACGGGCAGCTATATAATCACGGTAGCCAAGATCCATAAGCGAAGATCCAGCAAACAGCTTTTCCATGTATGTAATTGATTTGTCCATCGTATAAAAGTATTTACTAATTAATCGTTCAAAGGTTCTTAAGAAGTACGCAGTTATTTTGCGTAATAAATTAATACAGCCAATTTTCTGCTAGTGTTAGAGCAAAAAGAAATACTTAAGTTGTATCAGATTGATTCGATACAGTGCTCTTATAGATTCCCGTATATGAGTTTTGTTTTTTTTATATACAGTAAATTATACGCTTTTGCATATAAATAGAAAATTTACTTTTTTATTATTAAGAAATTATGAATGTGCCGGTCATTAATTTTTGTTCTAACCTTGAGATTCCAATTTTTGTCATATTCAAAGCTGAAGATTTCTTGCTTAAGGCAAAATTTGCCAACGGTATGCCTTCTAACTCAGGTTTCTGCATACCCATCCAATGTGCGTAAGCATATATCAAATTTGTTCTGTGCCATCTCTTCTAATTATAACAACTCTAAATCTTGTAATTTTCGTCCAAAAGTATCATCAGCTGCAAGTTTAAGAAAATCTTCCTGAAGACCTAAGACACGAAGCACATTAAAATAAGCACCTATAGCTACGCCTTCATTTCCTTTTTCTATAAGGTATAAAGTAGATCTTGCAATATCTGCACGTTCAGCTAATTGAGTAGTTGTAAGTTTACGTCTTTTTCTTGCTAGTTTAATATTTTCACCCATTTGTTCCATCACCTTCTTATATTTAGGATAAATGATTTGCTTCTTCCTGTTCATGTTTTCAATGTATTATTAATATCACTCCTGTTGCTGATGAATGTTATTTCATGCAAAATTGGCTTATTTGTTTGAAATAACATTCAATTTATCCTTTATCTTTTTTTGTTGTTCTTGTTCGGGATACCAAATCTCATCAGAAATGATCATCTCAGTTAGCATTATTCTTTTTTGAACTTATATAATTTTAGGATAAATACTTAAAAATTAGAGAACCAAAAGAGCGAACTGTGACAAATGATACATATAATTTCGTATTCGAAAACTATTTTAGCAATATTAAAATCAGATCGGTTTTAAAAAGCTAACCACTAAGGTTTTTTTGATTTTAGAACAAGGCATCAATCAAGTAAGCAATTCGAAATTCTAACTTATTTTAATGAAAAAAGCTAAGACATATAAGGTTGTCGATAATTTTTTTAAACTCGATCAGAGATTAAAGAAGATAGAAAACTTATTGCTTTTAAATGAATCTCAGAATAATCTATCATCGTCTGAAAGATGCAAAAGCTCTTATAGTAAAAGTGAGCTTGCAATTCTTTTCTATATCCTGATGGATGAAGGTCTGTTATTTTTTGATTCGGCTGATATAAAAAAAAATCGAATCAATTTTCAGGAATTCATAAGTGAAAATTTTACATATAGAGATAATGAAGGAGTTCAGAAAAGGATAACTAGAATAAGCAGACAGTTTTCTGAGTGTAAAGGTTATACTTATAAAGAAAAACAGATGAAATTTTTAGATGACTTGATTAGTATATTGATTGAGCGGAAAAGAAAACTTGAGAACTGGTAAGCTGGGGATGAAAAAAATTATAACATTAACAAACAATTCAATTATGACAAAGAAAGAAAAGAGACAGTTTTTTATAATGGAGATTAAAAACAATATAGATCCTTTAATGTTAAAACTGGAAGTGATCGATTCAAAAATCAGTAAAGGGAAAACCTTGAGACCTGCTTATTACAGAAATGAGGATTTAAAAAAGATATTTGGATTATCTAATAATACTATTATGAAATACAGGCAGACTGGGATTCTTCCGTATACAAAATTGGGAGATATATTTCTATACGACAGTGTAAAGATTGAAGAAATTCTTCATTAAAATAATGTCTGAATGGGGCTTTTTAATAA
>NZ_CAGKLC010000039.1 GCF_903469665.1 Flavobacterium sp. UGB4466
ATATTAACTATTTGACAATTGATTTTATTAAATTAAACTCAAAGATCAAACTTGTAAAACCCTAAATACTATGCGTACATATTATTTTAAAGCAAAAAAATGAGGATTTAATAAAAATACACCAAGGATAAAAAAAATATGACAATTAAAAAGGCAAGCCCAAATATCTCCAAAGATTTAACAAATGCTATTTCACAATCCCTCTTTCAAATCAGTTACAAATTCCTATGTAGTCTGTACAAGCAATCAAAGCTTCTTGCTTTTTCAAAAACCGATTGAACAGCGGTAATTGCATACGACGATATCATCCCTCATAACTAGAATCACCGAAAAAATAAAATCGCAAATATTCAGGCGCACTAAAAAACTATCTCTATTCAGGAACAAAATGCCTATCTGCCAAACATCAATAAAAATAACAAATTTTCCTACAAATATATAAATTAATACTTCAAAACCTACAAATTTAAATTTTAAAATAATTGCCGGTAGAAAAAAACAATCCAATCGCCTCTCAACAATATCTTAAACAAACCAAATCAATAAGAAAAACAGAACTACAAGAATTTATACCAGAAAAAAAATAACAAAAAAAAATGCGAAGCCTGAGCCTCGCATTTCTAAATATTTAAATAAATATTTCTATTCTACTGTAACTGATTTTGCCAGGTTACGTGGCTGATCAACATTACAACCTCTCATTACTGCGATGTAATACGAAAGCAATTGTAAAGGTATGGTTGTGATC
Organism: Flavobacterium sp. UGB4466; assembly: GCF_903469665.1. Taxonomy (GTDB): domain Bacteria; phylum Bacteroidota; class Bacteroidia; order Flavobacteriales; family Flavobacteriaceae; genus Flavobacterium; species Flavobacterium lipolyticum. The sequence goes on from NZ_CAGKLC010000039.1 coordinate 749, forward strand.
AGTGGAGACAATGCATCTGAAGTCTCAGGGATCTCAATCACATAATCCGCTAATTCGCGAACTTGTGTATCCCCTTTAGTAACTACCGCGATGATTTTACCACTACGCGATTTGATCTCCTGAATGTTACTTACAATTTTATCGTAATGTCCTTGTTTAGGTGCAATAACGATAACCGGCATGTGCTCGTCAATCAAAGCAATTGGCCCGTGTTTCATTTCGGCAGCAGGATAACCTTCGGCATGGATATAAGAGATTTCTTTAAGTTTTAAAGCTCCTTCCAGCGCTACCGGGAAATTATAACCACGTCCTAAGTACAAACAATTTGGCGCATCTTTAAATGCTGCTGCAATTTCTTTTGCTCGGTCGTTAGTTTCTAACGCCTCTGCTACTTTTTCAGGAATAATCTCTAATTCCTGTAAGTAGGTATGAAAATCCGTATTAGACAACGTTCCTTTTGCTTTACCTAATCGCAATGCGATCATGGTTAAAACCGTAATTTGAGTTGTAAAGGCTTTAGTCGATGCTACTCCAATTTCTGGTCCTGCATGCGTATAAGCACCTGCATGACTTTCTCTTGAAATAGAAGAACCTACGACATTACAAACACCAAAAACAAATGCTCCATTTTCTTTCGCCAACTTAATAGCCGCCATAGTATCAGCTGTTTCTCCCGATTGAGAAATCGCAATTACCACATCGTCTTTATTGATGATTGGATTACGGTATCTGAACTCTGATGCATATTCTACTTCAACAGGAATACGGGTGAATTCTTCAAAGATGTACTCAGCTACTAAACCAGCATGCCATGAAGTACCACAAGCAACGATTAAAATACGTTTAGCATTTAAGAATTTCTCTAAATTATCTTCAACACCTGCCATCTGAACGATTCCTTCATTGGCATGAAGTCTTCCTCTGTACGTGTCTTTTATAACACTTGGCTGCTCGTAGATTTCTTTTAGCATGAAATGATCGTACCCTCCTTTTTCAATTTGCTCCAAATTCATTTGAAGCTGTTGAATGTAAGGGTCTACTAATGAATCATCTTTGATTTTTCTCACTTTAAGAGGCTTATGCAATCTAATGTTTGCCATTTCACCATCTTCAAGATAGATCGCATTTGAAGTGTACTCAATAAAAGGCGAAGCATCAGAGGCAATAAAATACTCTCCTTCTCCAACACCAATTGCCAATGGGCTACCCAATCTGGCAGCTACAATTTCATTTGGGTTCTTTTTATCAAAAACAGCAATTGCGTAAGCTCCTACTACCTGATTTAAAGCTATCTGAACTGCTTTACCCAATTTCAAACCTTCATTTTTCTGAACTTCTTCAATTAAGTTCACTAAAACTTCGGTATCTGTATCTGATTTAAAAGTATAACCTCTCTTTTTTAATTCTTCTTTTAGCGGTGCATAATTCTCAATAATTCCATTATGAATTATAACCAACTCTCCTGAATTAGAGAGATGTGGGTGTGAGTTTACATCATTTGGAACTCCGTGAGTTGCCCAACGTGTATGTCCAATTCCTATGCTTCCGGTTGCGTCTAAGTTCTCTTTGGCTTTAACCTCAAGATCCGAAACCTTCCCTTTTGTTTTACAAAGTTTTATCCCTGATTCAGTGTTATACAACATAACACCGGCACTGTCATATCCTCTGTACTCGAGCCGCTTTAATCCTTTGATTACAATAGGATAAGCCTCTCGATGACCGATATATCCAACAATTCCACACATATATTAATTATTAATTTGGTTTCGTGTAGTAAACTTCAAGCTGTAATTTCTTCCCTTTTGGAATAGTTGCACTTGAAGTGCCTCCAAATAATACCGTCCCTAATGGACTAATAACTGAGGCTCTAGGTGCCTCTGAGATAACGTTGTTTTTTAGTTTTAATTTGTTAGAAGCTATTGTGCTTGCATCACCCGTCACCACCAAACCTAACTTTACGTTTTTCACAGTTGCATTCTTAATCATATTACGAATATGATTGGTTAATCTAATTTTATAGGTAGTACCTCTTTTGGTTGTAGGATCTACATTAATAATCCCACTATATATTGCCTTATTCAATAACGGATTAGATGAAGAAGTTGCATCAGAAACGTAATCTACAATAGGCACATTATCATCCAGGTTGTACAAATAAATTCGTTTAGGCTCATAAATCCCAGTCATTTTATCTGTATCAATAGAAAAAACTAAATTAGCCTCATTCACTAACCACTTATTGGTTCTGATTTGATCTAATTTTGCTCCAAAACCATTCAATTCTAATACCGCTAAAGATCCCTGACCTCCTTTTAAATAAAGTCTGTCGTCTCCAGCCTTATTATTTGGATTTGCTATCGCACTGGCATAAGCAGGGTCTTTTGCTTCTTTAAGCAAACTTGCCGAAGCACCTGTTAGCTTAATAACTAAGGTCTTATCCTCCATTGTAGTGTCTGGGTCTGTTGTTATAGCCGTCTTAGCCTTGTACTTGATCGTTATTTTACCATTTGTTGCAAAATTCAGCAAAGCCATATTAACCGGACTACTACCTGAACGCTCTACTTTAAAATATAATCCTCTAAAATACTCCTGAAAAACATCGGCAGAAGCCAATTTTGCAGCCGGAGCCTTAAGAATTTTATCCATGAAGAAGGTTTTATTCAGGTTCAAACGCATTTCAGGGGCAACTTTAGTACTTGTTTCTTTACCCGTTGTGGGATCTGTACTTACATCTGTGATCTCACTCGCATTAAAGAAAAATTCATCATTTTGTGCTATGTTAGGATCGTCATTTAAAGCCTTTCCAGTAGCAACATATGGTTTTTTAGATTTATCAAAATTAATGTAACTATCCACACCTGTATCTGTATCCATATCTGTATTATACAACTGTGCAAATTGAGCACCTCCATCAAAATAAGAACTACGCATCTGAACCCCTGACTCATAAACCCCTAATTTAATTTTACCATTAGAGGCTCCGTAGATAGAATCCAGTACAAAAGTTCTGCTTCCGTCACTGTTTGCCGTTTTTACATGATTAAAATAAGGAACACTTAGCACCACACTTACGATTTCTGGTGCATCACCAATAGTAGGTGCATACGTATCCAAACCAACCTGAGTCACAAAACTGGCAGCGGAACTACCAAAAACTGCATTATCATAAATACCTAAACCATAATTTACCGATCCGTTTGACTGGATTGGGGTTACTTCCTGATTATAAGCTAAAACTTCATATTTTTCAGATTCCAGACCAAAATGATCGTCTCCGATCAAACCATCACCAATCGCATTAAAATCTTTATCGCAAGAATATAAAAGGACAACTGTTGCAACTAATAGTATTTTCTTAACAAAAGAAGTATTGTACATGTGTAATAATAAAGTTTAAATTTAGAGACCCATTGTTTTATAGAAATTTGTATACGCTTCAGCGAATGCATCTTTCGTGGCGAAAGGTAAAAAAGGTTTTCCTGAAGATTCTATAAATTTTGTTAAACTTGGCGATACATGCTCAGAAGCAATAATTACGGCATCAGAATGCAATATACTGGCTTTTAAGATATTTTCGTAGTTAGGCGTTTCCAGATCAGCAACTGATTCATGCGGAACCCCGTCAAATTTTACTTTATTAATCATTTCTAAATCCAGATTTTCATCAAAAGATTGTCCGTAAACCGAAGTTACGATCTTAGTTTCAGAAAATAAAGCTTCATTTTTATAATAGTGCTTCATGTAAATAGGCAACATCGAAGCCAACCAACCGTGAACATGGATAATATCCGGAACCCAGTTTAGTTTTTTTACAGTTTCAACAACTCCTTTTGCAAAAAAGATAGCTCGTTCGTCATTATCAGGATACAAAACCCCGTCTTCGTCGGCAAAAGTTGCTTTACGTTTAAAATATTCATCATTATCAATAAAGTAAACCTGAATTCTTTCTTTCGGAATGGAAGCAACTTTAATAATCAATGGCATATCTAAGTCATTCACTACCAAGTTCATTCCTGAAAGTCTAATTACTTCGTGTAACTGGTGTCTTCTCTCATTAATATTTCCATATCTTGGCATGAAAATTCTAATCTGACCTCCTTGATCGTTAATCATTTTCGGAACGTCATAAGACATTAAAGAAACCTCATTTTCAGCCAGATAAGGCACGACTTCAGATGATACATATAATATCCTCTTATCTTTCATAATAGTATTTTACTTAATTTTTGGTAATAAAAACGTTGCAAAATTACAAAATTTTATGCAGTTATTAACTAATATATTATGTTTGCAGTAAATTTTAATAATACTGCCATGCATATTTTCTACGGTAAAGTAGCTTTGATAGCCTATTTAAAAACTATCAAAACCACAAATTCGACTATTGGATTTGTACCCACAATGGGAGCTTTACACCAAGGGCATCTGGCTTTAATGCAAAGATCACTGAAAGAAAATGACGATACCGTTGTAAGTATTTTTGTGAACCCAACTCAGTTCAACAACCCCGAAGATCTCGAAAAATACCCGCGTACTTTAGAAGAAGATGTGAAGAAAATGAGAGGTTTAAGCGACAAAATAATTCTATACGCTCCTAGCGTAGAAGATATTTACGAAGGACATACCGTTTCTGAAGCTTTTGATTTTGACGGTTTAGAAAATCAGATGGAAGGAAAATTCAGACCCGGTCATTTTAACGGAGTCGGAACCATCGTAAAACGTTTGTTCGAAATCGTAACTCCTACCAATGCTTACTTCGGAGAAAAAGATTTTCAGCAGCTACAGATTGTTAAAAAAATGGTCGAAAAAAATCATTTACCCGTAAATGTTGTTGGCTGTCCTATTTTCAGAGAAGACAATCAACTTGCCATGAGCTCCCGAAACGAACGCTTAACTACTGAGGAACGCAAAGAAGCCGCTATAATTTTTAAAGTACTTACTGAAGCAAAAGAAATATTTCACAAAGGCACTCCTGAAGAAACGATTCAGTTTGTCGAAAATTCTTTCAAAGACAACGAAAGATTTGAACTCGAATATTTCGTCATTGCTGACGAATCCACATTATTACCTATAGAACATAAAAATAAAGACAAAAACTACCGTGCCTTTATAGCGGTATTTGTTAATTCTATCAGGTTGATTGACACCATTTCATTAAATTAATTTACCTTTGCACCATGCAAATTCAAGTTATAAAATCTAAAATTCATCGAGTAAAAGTGACCGGCGCTGATTTAAATTATATTGGCAGCATTACTATTGATGAAACTTTACTAGAAGCCTCAAACATTATTGAAGGCGAAAAAGTAGCAATTGTAAACATCAATAATGGCGAACGTTTTGAAACTTACGCAATCAAGGGAGAGAAAAATTCAGGAGAAATAACCCTGAACGGACCTGCCGCGAGAAAGGTTCAAAAAGACGACATTATCATTATCATCTCTTATGCTACCCTGGAGTTTGAAGAAGCTAAAACGTTCAAACCATGGATCATTTTCCCAAATGAAAATGATAATTCGTTAACGTAAGGTTTTCTCTCAAAATTTAAAAGAATCTGTTTTTGTAGCCTAAAAAGATTCTTCAAAAAACCATAAAAAACAGAAATGACCGGTTTTGATTTTCAATATCGGTCATTTTTACTGTTTTACTCGAAAATTAACTTAGCCTCTGAATGTGCCTGTTTTGCCAAGAATTTCGCTAATTTAATGTATGCAGTCTTTTTCTTTTTAAATATTCTAATAATTCTGTTGGCCTGTCAGTTTGTATCATTGTAGCTCCATTCTCTATAACCCAACCCCAATTTGTATCGGGCGAGTCTATAGCACGTTCATCTTCATGACCGGCACACATTTCGCCCCATAAGGTATTCACCCAAATTTCTGTTCCTCTTTGTTTTATCTTTTTTATTTGTTCAAACATAGGTGATTTTTCAAAAGAATACAGTACCTCAAAGGCAATAGGATGAGTCTTATTGAGGTAGTCATCAACAAACGTATTTAGGTTCGTCTGTTCTTCTCTGATAATGGGAATATAAAAAACATCATTTATTAGCGAAGCATACTTAGTATAAACCTCAGCATAAGAATCTTCGCCTTTGATTAATGCCTGACGAAGTGTTCCTGTTTTCTTTAATACTTCAACAACCTTGTCCATATATTTCCAACTCTTATCAACATTTATTAGTATCTTTCCTTTTGCGGTAAGCATAAATTCTTCAAAAGTTGGAATTCTTTCATAAGTCTTTCTGTTTAAACCACCGGTAAGATAAAATTTCTGCAATTCATCATAAGTATAATCCGATAATTTCCCTTTTCCAGTCGTGGTACGATCAATGCTAGTATCGTGCATTAACACTAAAACACTGTCTTTTGTAAGCCTGACATCTGTTTCCATGATGTCAACTCCCATCTCAATACATTTTTTTAGCGCTCTTATAGAATTTTCAGGAGCATTTCTCCAGTCTCCACGATGCGCAGCTACAAAAACATATTTACTCTTGGAATCTTGCAAAACACTAATGAGCTTATCTGCATGAGTCTGAGCTTGAATAGTTTCAAAAAACAGTATTAGCAATACCATCGTTACGAGTATTTTTTTCATTTTACTTTTTTATGTTTGGATTTAAACAAATTTCACGATCAGAAAAAAAGCATGGTTTTGGTGCTTATTACAATTTTCATGCTTCTTTTCTGATTTTTACTAAAGCCTAATAACCTGGGTTTTGTTTGATAGCCGGATCTGTATTTATCTCTGTTAGAGGAATTGGCATTAAGAGATTATGACTATCGATTGTAATCAATATTCCTTCACTTTTAAACCACTGATTCATTACCGTTATTGCCGTTCCTTTGCGAAGTAAGTCAAACCATCTATCTCCTTCTCCAACCAATTCAAGTTTTCGTTCCAAGTCAATAGCACTTCTCAGATCTACCTGATTTACAGAAGAAATATTTGCAAGCCCTGCCCGTGTTCTTATTAAATTTAAGTAAGTCTTTGCCAAAGTAATATTACCTTGTTCATTTTCTATTTCTGCCAACATTAAGATAATATCTGCATAACGAATCACAACTACATTACTTCCTCCATCCGCAGGAACTGTACTGCTTTTAGTAAGTTTTAAAGAAAAAGGAACTCCCGATGCTGTTATAGCAACATACTTGCCTTTACGGTTATCTGCGGCTGTATACATACTATACAGATTTTTGGTCGGAAGGTTATGTCCCTTTGCTCCCGATATTGTTCCTGAAGGACTAAATATTTGCTGCATACTGCTTCCTTCACTATTCCCATTTATGCCGGAAGCAAATTGAACTGAAAATAATATTTCTTTATTTGTTTCCTTGTTAATATCAAAAACGTCTGCAATAGACACTAAATCATGAATATTAGAATCTTTAACTTTTAGCAGCCATATTTTAGCATTTTGCAAATCGTTCAAGGTCAAATAGACCTTTCCTAATAAAGCTTGTGCAGCTGTTTTAATTACCTTGCCCGCTTTATCAGCCTTTACAGGTAAAAGGGTTTCGGCTTCTGTAAGGTCTTTTATAATTTGATCATATACAACCTTGGTCGAAGCTCTTCCCTGTCCTAAATAACTATTAGGATCTATCGTTTCCTGAGTGACTAATGGCACATCTCCATATAATCTTACCAAGTTGAAATACAAAAGCGCACGAATAAATTTCATTTCTCCTATCCGATTATCTCTGATAACAGCAACCTTAAAGGGGATCTTCTCAATTCTGTTTAATACCACATTAGCGCGTTGAATTGTTTTATAAGAATCTCTCCAGGTTTCGCTTATCGAACCTACAATACTTGTGACACTAAAATTATCCAACTTGCCAAATGTGCCGTCATCATTTAATGGAACTTCATCATAAGTCGCGTCTGAAGGAATCTCACCCAATGCCACCATATTTAGTCCATAAAGTCCATTTAATTGTAATCCATCATAAACACCATTAACGGCTTCTTCAATTTCGATTTCTGTACTATAAAATTTAGTAGCCACTTTTGACGTGATTGGATTTTGATATAAATCATCTGTGCAGGAAAACTGCGCCATCAGACAGAAAAAACCAATTATTTTTATTCTTTTCATAATAGCCATCTTTAAAAAGTTAAGTTAGTTCCAAAAATTACAGATTTTGTATTAGGATAGATGCGATTATCATTAAACCCCATTTCAAGAATATTAGCCGTTTCTGCTTCAGAATTGAAACCTCTGTATTTCGTAATATTTATCAGATTATTACCCGAAAGGTAAATTCTTGCCCTTGTTAAACCAATCTTTTTTATGGCTGTCTTAGGCAGATTGTAAGCTATTTGTATATCTCGAAGTCTTATATAGTCCGCATTAGTAAAAGTAATGCTTGATCCTCTGGCAGCTTGTCTGTTTGACGAGAAATTTCCCGTATTGGGTTGCCCCAAAAAACCGTCCGGATTATTAATAGGATGATATCTATTCTCAAAATAATAGGTATTGGGTATAGAAAACCCTTCACCTGCTTCCATAAACACGGCCAATTCTTTAGCGAATTTTTTTCTGCCCTGAATTCCGTTTATAGAGAAGCTTAATTCAAAATCTTTATAAGTAAAGGAAGAATTAAAACCATAGGCAATCTTAGGAGCATAACTTCCAAAGCCTTTTTTATCTTTCTCATTAATAATTCCATCCTTGTTAATATCTTCCATAATATAGTCTCCCGTTAGGGTGCCAGGCATATGGGGTGTTGTCGCAATTTGCTCATTTGTTTTATAAATTCCCAAAATATTATATCCATAAAGTTCTGCAATTGGACCTCCGACCTTTGTTCTGTAAGATCCTTGATAACCTGTTATTATTTCATTCTGGTTATTTCCCAGTTTTAACACTTCACTTTTATTGGTTGAAATATTTCCTCCGAAATTCCATTTTACTTGCCCCAGATTGATCCCGTTTCCTTCAAATGAAATTTCAAAACCCGAATTTTTTAATTCTCCCGTATTTTGAGTAGAAGTTGTAAATCCAGATTGTTGCGGTACGGGCACATTTAGAAGCAAATCACTTGTAATCGACGAATAAAAATCAGCTGTGAAATTAAATTTTCTATAGATAGTTAAATCCAATCCTAAATTGGTTGACGTTCTGGTTTCCCATGATAAATTCGGATTAGGGGAACTGGTGGTTGCAAATCCGGGATTTAATTCATTTCCATATACATAATTTTGAGGATTTACTAACGGAATAGATCCATAAGAACCAATTTGATTATTTCCCGTTTTACCCCAACTGGCACGTATTTTAGCAAAAGTAAAAATCGTCGTTTCAGGAAAAAAGGCTTCTTTACTTACTATCCAGCCTCCGGCTACAGAAGGGAAAAGTCCCCATTTTGAATTAGAACCAAAACGAGAGGAACCATCACGCCTCAAAGTCCCTGTGAGTTGATACTTTTCTTTATAAAAATACTGAGCACGGCCAAGGTAGGAGATCAATACCCATGTATCTTTTGAACTGGTCACCTTAAAGGCGCTGGCTCCCGCAATATTTGGAAGATTATCATCCGGTATTCCTGTACCTACAATATCTGATGAATTTCCTTCTTCTCTTTGGTACGTATATCCTGCCAATAGCTCAATTTGATGCTTTCCAAAATTTTTAGTATAGTTTAATGTATTCTCGGTAATAATATTTTTTGCAGTTGAATTCGTCTCAGAAGCTACAGCTGCCTTGGGAGCGGGCATTCTATAATAACCTACTGAAGACGGACTGTAGAATTGGTTTAAAATATTTCTATAGTCTCCACCAAACAATGTTTTAAATTGCAGCCCATCACTAATATCATAGGTAACAAAAGCATTTCCAAACAGCCTGAAATACCTCTCTACATTTGAATTTAGTTTCATGACCGCAACCGGATTTTCTGCCAAAGCCCCATCTTGAGGAGCATTTGCAGCAAGTTGATTGCCAATAGCTAAAGAACCATCTTTATTATAAGGACTAAAAAATGGATAGGAAATAAGAAGCGAGAGAACAGGATTGGTATTAAATCCATCATCCTGATTGTACTTATTCTGAACCGAATAAGAAGGGTTCAAGCTAATACCAAATTTAAATTTATCTGATAATTCCGTATTAAACCGAATTGAAGAGGTATAACGTTTATAATCTGTTTCGATAACAATTCCTGGTTGTTCGAAATAATTTCCGGAAATGTAATAATTTGATTTTTCATTTCCTCCCGAAACTCCAAGTGAATAATTCGTTATCGGCGCATCTCTAAAAACTTCATCCATCCAACTGGTATTCGCTAACCCTTCTAATCCGGGGTTTTTCAGGTAATTAAGTCTAAGCTCACGCTTACCTGCGCCTTTTGCTATTCTTGTAGCTTCATCGTCATTTTCACTTCGACTGTCAGGTTTTTTAGACACATACCCCCAATCTCTGGCTTCATTGAAAAATTGAGCCGCTTGATTTGCGTTTACTATTTCTACTCCGGAAGCCTGTCTTTGGATACCGGTATAATAATCAAATGATATTATTGGAGCTCCTTTTTTTCCTTTTTTTGTAGAAACCAGAATGACTCCATTAGCCCCTCTTGATCCATAAATAGCAGCAGAAGCGGCATCCTTTAAAACATTTATAGATTCGATATCATAGGAATTTATGGCGTTTAATGTTGCTCCCTCAGAAAGAGGAACACCATCTACAACAATAAGAGGATTAGAGCCTGCGGTTAATGTACCTGTACCGCGAATAATTATCTTTGAAGAGGATCCCGGTTGCCCTGATGTTTCATTAACTTGAACTCCTGCCATTTTTCCACTCAATTGTTGTACAAAATTGGCTCCGGCAACCTTATTAAGTTCTTCTGCTTTAATCTGAACAGAAGACCCCATTACCTTCGTTTTTGACTGTTTCCCATAGCCAATAACTATTACTTCATCAAGAACTTTAGAATCTTCCTGCAGTATAATACTAACCATACTTTTATCAGATACTGTAATTGATGTAGTAATGTAACTTATATAGGAAATCTCCAGTTTATCTCCTAATGAAGCTTCTATATCAAATTTACCTTCGGAATCAGAAATAGTAGCTTTATTGGTTTCCCTATTTTTAATTGTTGCTCCGGCAATAAAAAGCCCTTTATTATCTGTAATTATTCCTGTAATTTTTTCAATTTTTGTAGCTGTAGGGATAAATCTATTTTGCTTTCTTATTCTAATAATTTTATCCTTAATCTCATACTGAACCTCCTGTCCTACAATAATTTGTTTTACAATCTCATCAATAGATTGATTTGTTGCATTGATCGAAATTATCTTTCTTGTATCAAAGTCTCCCGATTCAAAAACAAAAGAGTATCCACTTTTTTCCTTCAGGGTTTCTATTGCTTTTCCAACACTTACATCATTGTAATTCAGAGTCATAACTTGTGCATATCCCGTTAGATTTAGGAAATACAATATCATGGTCAACAAAGTGACCTTTATTTTTTCATTCATAAAATTGGTTTTTATTTATTTTTTTGGATAACTAATTCCTTAAGAAGAGACAATTTTTATCTTTATACCCTGTTTCAGAACTTCTTGGCTAGACAGTTAAAAACATAGAACCGGAAAACATGGTTATTTTTCGATTTTTTGAACTTTTTAAAATACTGTTACTTTTTTTCTCCATATTTTTTGTTTTTAAAATATCCTTTTATTTATTGTTAATTCAAATCACATCCTTTTACATATCTCATTTGTAACTTGTTTTATTACTACCACAGATTTACTTGATGAAACGGTTTTTTCTAATATTAGCTGTTAAATAATTAATTTTAAAACACCTAATTCTTTAAAAGTTGCTGCCTTAAATTTCTATTATAGTAAAACAAGCGGTTAAGAAATATGAAAGTATTTTTACTGATTAGTTGTCGAGTAGTTTATAAGAATAAGTATTATCCTTTGTCGTTATTTTTAAAAACATTACATCGCTATCCGATCTAATATTGCTATGGTTTATTGTAATTTTGTTATAGCCTAAATTTAGATTTTTGGCTTCAGAATACAATTCCTTACCTTGCAGATTAAAAATTTGAATTTGAATTTCACGATTACTATTTGAATTGATATCGATATTAAAATAGTCTTTTGATGGGTTTGGATAAACTTTAAATTCAAAATCATTGTTTGTTTCTAGACCCTCTGTTTTTGCTTTTTCTAATTCATTATTCTTATCTTCAGGAGTGGATGCAACTTCTCTTTTTTTCTGTGTCTTATTTTCTTCTTTTGGATATGAAAAATGAGTTTGTACATGATCTTTAAGTTCTGAATAATTAAATTCATGTATCTTAACTATCCCCGGTATTTTAAATTTTGTACTATTAGCATTAGAACCTACGCGAATTTTAGCGGTAGAAGTCCTCTTTAAAAATTCATTCATTGGAGAATTAGCATCATTGAACTTGTAATCCAAACCAAAGTAAGTTGCTGACAAATACTGAGTGTTAATTGGAATTGTAGTTTGCTTTATTTGCACTTCAATCCACATAAAGCGGGCTGTAAAAAAGTATCGAACTGTCCAGACTGCATCAACAGGAGTCTGGTCTTTTAAAGTAAATAACGGATCAAATAAAAGATAATCGTAATATGTACCATTTTCATGATATCTTCTAAGCATCACGGTTTGATTTTGATAGAAGACTTCTAAAAATCGCCCTTTACTGCTTTCAAAACTTAATAATTGATCTCCATTCTTTGGAGCTTCAAAATCACATATAATCACCAGACCATCTTTACTTTGTGATAAATTATCCATTTGATTCGCTATAAGAACCTGCGAATTATGATCTGCTTCTGATTTGCTTGTAAATACATTATTCCCATAAGGTGCAAAGTAGGAATAAGGCCCTGCTTGAGAAAATGACACATTAAAATTTAGCAGCAATAGCAGTGGTAAAAGTTTTAGTTGTCCTATCGAAAAAGTACAAAAAGAAATATTTTTCATAACGGTATAAATTTACATGTAATCAAAAATTGGATTGTACTTGGGACCAGATATCAGGTCTGTCAGTTGTGAGAACGGATATATTAAAGTAAGGAATACTATTTAAAAAATAATGATCTCCTCTAACGTCAATACGCATATCTTTAATATTCCATTGTGCCCATCTGTCTACGTTCCCTTTAGGTCCCATAGCCTCTTCAGAATAAATTCCTGGTCTTAATCCAGTTATTTTATACGTATATTCAAATAAGTTTCCATATAATTTACCTCCTCTACTAAAAGAGTTAATAGTACTTTCGCTCTCACTTTTAAAGTTGGTTTCAAAAGCCATAATTTTATTGCCGGCAGTACTATACCAAGTATCAATAAATTGAGCTTTAGACTGAATATCGCCACCAGGTTGTAAAACAGGAAAATATAGGATTTTGGAAAGCAAATTTTTGTCGAAATCGGCTGGCATACCATTTACAATATCTTCATAGGTATAGGTTACTTTGAATGCTACATATTTTAAGGCATTTTTAGTGTTCGCTACTTCAATACATTTTCTCAATATTAACATATAATCCTCTTTTTGCATTCTGTCTGCGTTTGTTGGATTCAGTAGCGGATCGTAATCGCACCTTGCTATGCACTCCTTGGTATACATCTGATTTCGGGATTTGGCAGATTTAATATCAATGGTTAATATTGTTTTGTTTGCAATCATTTCATCTAACAGATCAGAAAAAGTTATAAAATTATTATCACTTACGGTCCCATTGCGTTTTCTTAACTTTAATGTTTTCAATTCATTCAGGGTTTTATCATAAATATAATCTGTATCTGGTCCGGAATAGTTTGTAAGACGGGGCAAGTAATAGTCGTGACTTACAACTATTAAATTATCTTTCGTCCGTGTAATATCCGATTCTATAACTTTTGTGTACTTCAAGGCGGCTTTTATTGCTTCAGGAGTATTTTCAGGAGGGCCATTACCTAAGTCGTATCCCCAATACCCTCTGTGTGCAGCAAATACTAAATTAGATCCGTGCTCTAAATTTGGAGATTTAATTTTGCTCCAAATAGTACAAATAGGATCACCGGAATTATCTAAATTATAGCAAAAGTGATTTGAATCAAATTGTAGATTTCCTCCTGCCGAACCAATAACACCTATTCCCGGTACTTTGATCCTGGAGAAGGTTGCATTTGTGGTAAATACAAAAATATTTACTTTAATATTAGTCGATAAAAAATTATAAACGGATGTTTTTTGAGATTTATCATAACGAGATTTATCAATTGCCCATAAAGCCCTTTTGATATCGGCAGTCTCCCAGGTATCAGGGTAATTGGACAGCCAGGCGGCATCACTGGAAGTCATTGAATTCTTTGTTTGCGTAAATGAAGTCCCTGCAAAATTATTTGTGGTAGCAGTAGTAGACAGTTTATAAATTAAAGTACCTTTTTTAAAAGGCCTGCTTTCATCATACGTCCAAACTTCTATTTGAATGTTACCGTTACCCAATACCTCTCCAATTATTCCTCCCGATAAATCCGCATCCGGACTAAAAATATTTAGTAAACTTATTTCGGCTGTAGTGTTTAAAGCTACTTTTTCCTGTCCTAATACCGTAGTAATAGATAGAAAAAACAATAATTGACTCAAAAAAAACAAGCCTTTCTGGTTGATTTTTTTGAAGTAAAGATTTATACTCTTCATTGTTTCAGGTTTTTTAATGACGCTTGATCTCTAGATTTCGGATAGAATTTTTCAATCCCTGATAGTCCTCTTTAATCTTATCCAATTCCTTTTGTTGGTTTATTGTATAAAGCATAAGTTCTTCTATTTTCTCCAAAAGCCTTACATTCATCTCATGCAAATTGTAGCCATTTTCAGATATTGACTTTTGAGAAGGTATGTTAGGCAAATGTTTATTTACTGAAATAAATTCATCGATTTCTTTTAGTGTTTTTAATTTGTAAGTATCGTTAAAAACATAATCTGCCCATGTTGCTTTAGGACCAATTCCGTAATCTTCAGTCAATATGCCCTTATGAACAAATAAATCATAAGAACTTCTCTTTGAAGTATTAATTTCGCTTGGCTGTACACCACCAATATATACATTGTCACTAGTGTCCAAATACATGTTTGAACCTGTTCCATTTGTTCCAATAAATAGACCATGATTTGAACCGGTACCAATCCATCCGTCAGTCTTAGTCTTATTGTTAGCTAATTTAACCTGAATGCCATTATAATCACTAGCTATTGTACCATTTGCATGAACTTTGAATTGAGGAGAATCAATGCCTATTCCAATATTTTCGCCGGGAAAAAGAACAGTATCGTTACTATCACCAATGTATACCTTGTTTCCTAAATCTGATGAAATATTCAAACCATTTTCGTCTCCATAACTAATAAGTTGTGTTTTGTAATCATCCACCAGCACCTTAAAATTGTCATGTTGACCATTTGGGTTAGTACTGGCAACCGTTAAGTTTCCCTGAGAGTAAATATCTCCTTTTACCCATAAATTGGCCTTGTTATAAGCGCTCCAGGTTAATGACATTCCCATATACTCGGTAGATTGATCATTATCATGCCACCATCTAAAACCTTCTACACCTTTTAGACCACTACTAGGGCCATTGTTGTCTTTATCTACCAGTAAATCAAATATCGATGCGGCATAATAATACGGATATGTATCACTAGAATAAGGTAATGGAATAAAAGTTTGAGCAAAACCGGAACCTGTAAAAAATAAAAAGGTAAATAAATTAAAAAAATAATCTTTCCTTTTTAATTGATTTTGAAATTTAGTTGTTTTCATAAATACTTGATTTTTGTCATTAATAATAACTCGTTGAGTAAAATTGAATCCGTTGATTTTTAATATAATTTGTAGGTCTGTCAAATATATTTATTGAGTTAGTCTCTTAGTTGCTGTTAATTTTAAACCTGTAATTATTTGAATCTCCTAGTTCTTGACGTTGTATTTTTGTACCTGATTAAAAATCGACCCACAAAAAACAGAATTATGTTATTGTAAGTACATAACTCAAAAAACCATTTAAGTCAGCACTAGTAAACAAAAAATGAAATACGGCATAATCTACTCAGTGAAAACACTTAACACACTATTAAAGAGCAAAATCAATAGAAAAATTAAGTTCCTTATCATTTGGTAAATTTCATTTCATTTTACATAAATTTAACCCGATTTTACTTATACAAGGTGTGTTAATTAATAAGTGGTATATAATTAGTTATATGTGGTCAATTGATGTGACAAGTGTTTTTTTATAAAAACTTCATGAAGTTTTCCTTTATCTCGTCCTGAAAAAATTTTACCTGTTTTTACCCTTTTGTACAAGCCTATCCAAGGATAATACAACGTAATTTTTCCTCTCATTATGCTTTGTTTATTGAAATTGCTACATAATTAGTTCTAACTTCAAAAAACAAATCATCATAAAATACTTATAATTTCCCATGAAGAAAGTCTTCATTTTTTTAAAAGATAGAATATCTTAAATGCATATATTTGTTAACCATTAAAATGTCCCAAACTTTTAATAGATCAAAATTCACAACTCATGAAAAAAGTTTACCTACTTATTACTTTTATTTCAATTTCTGTCTTCTCGCAGAAAAAATTTGACAACATTAAATCCGAAAAGCTCGGAGAAGAACGAAGAATAACCATTGGACTTCCGGAATCTTACGAAGCCAATCCCGATAAAAAATATCCCGTTTTATACCTACTGGATGGTGATTATTTATTCGATCCTTTTTCCGGTGCCGTAAGTTATGGTACCTATTGGGGAGACTTACCTGAGATGATCATTATTGGTGTCCATCAAAACAAAAACGACGAACGCGAAGACGATACTACTATTGATCAAAATACCGGGCTGCCATTTGAAAAAGGAGCCAACTTTTTTGAATTTGTGGGTGCCGAATTGGTTCCTTATATTGAGAAAAAATACCGCACATCGCCTTTCAGGATTATCGCCGGTCATGACGTAACCGCCAGCTTCATCAATTTTTACCTTTACAAAGAGCAGCCTCTTTTTAATGCCTATATTGCTTTTAGTCCGGAACTGGCGAATAAAATGGAAATTAGAATACCTGAGAAACTTGCCAAAGTCACAGAACCTGTATTCTATTATCTTTCTGCAGCCGATGGTGACAATAAAAAACTCAAAGAACCAATCGAAAAATTAGACAGCAATATTAAAATCGCTAATAATCCATTAGTAAGTTACAAATACGATTTATTTAAAGGCACCACCCACTATACTCAGGTTTTACATGCAATACCTAGTGCCTTATATCAAATTTTCGATGTTTACAAGCCTATCAATTCTTCCGAATACAATAATAAAATTGCCGTTCTGGAAACCGGATATGCTGATTATTTAGAAAACAAATACAATACGATGTCTAAAGTTCTGGGGGTTCAGATTCCGGTAAGAATGAGTGATTTTAAAGTAATTGAAAATCTTATTCTAAAAAAGAATGCTTATGATGAATTAGGCAAGATGGCTGAAATTGGAAATGTAAATTATCCAAAAGCCATGTTGGGAGAATATGAATTAGGATTGATGTACGAAAAAATGGGAGATCCTAAAAGAGCTTCTAAAAAATACCAAAATGCTTCTCAAATGGAGCCCATTGGTGATTTGAATAAAGATTTGATGTACGAGAAAATGGACCAGATGAATGCATTAGCAAAAACCACCAAATAATGTCAAAAGTTAAAACTTCCTTTTTTTGCCAGAACTGCGGAACTCAATATGCCAAATGGCAAGGGCAATGCAATGCCTGCAAAGAATGGAATACTATTGCCGAAGAAATTATCCAGAAGCAGGAAAAGGTAGCCTGGAAAAGCGAACCTACTTCAAACGGTAAAGCGCCGCGTCCTTTAAAAATTAACGAAATTGATTCGGCACAGGAAATTCGAATGAATACTACTGATGGTGAATTAAACCGTGTTTTGGGAGGCGGAATTGTTCCCGGATCCTTAACGCTTTTAGGAGGTGAACCGGGTATTGGAAAAAGTACACTTTTGCTTCAGATTTCACTTAAACTACCTTACAAAACCTTATACGTTTCCGGCGAGGAAAGTCAGAAGCAAATCAAAATGCGCGCAGAGAGAATCACTCCTAACAGTGACAATTGCTACATTTTGACGGAAACCAAAACACAGAATATCTTCAAACAAATTGAAGCCATACAGCCTGAAATTGTAATTATCGATTCGATTCAGACTTTACATACCGATTATATTGAATCTACTGCAGGAAGTATTTCTCAAATCCGAGAAACCACTGCCGAACTCATCAAATTTGCCAAAGAAACTAATATTCCGGTTATCCTGATCGGACATATCACAAAAGACGGAAATATTGCAGGCCCTAAGATCCTCGAACACATGGTCGATACAGTCTTACAGTTTGAAGGCGATCGCAATCATGTGTACCGAATTTTACGTTCGTTAAAAAACCGTTTTGGTTCTACTGCAGAACTTGGAATTTACGAAATGCTGGGCAGTGGTTTACGCGAAGTATCTAACCCTTCTGAAATTCTGATCTCCCATAAAGACGAAGAATTATCAGGAACAGCAATTGCGACCACACTTGAAGGCATGCGTCCTTTGATGATCGAAATACAATCCTTAGTCAGTACCGCAGTTTACGGAACTCCGCAAAGAAGCACAACGGGCTATAATGCTAAAAGGCTAAACATGATTCTGGCGGTTCTCGAAAAAAGAGCCGGATTTCGTTTAGGGGCCAAAGATGTCTTTTTGAACGTTACAGGTGGAATTTCTGTTGACGATCCTGCGATTGATTTAGCTGTTGTTGCTGCAATTTTATCTTCCAACGAAGACATTCCGGTAACCAAAGGTTTCTGCTTTGCCGGAGAGGTTGGACTTTCAGGTGAAATTCGCCCGGTAAATCGTGTTGACCAACGTATTCAGGAAGCTGAAAAACTTGGATTCACCACTATCTTTGTATCCAAATACAATAAAATTGCTTTAAAGGATACTGGAATCAAAATTGAGCTTGTGGCTAAAATTGAAGATGTAGCAGGGATTTTATTTGGATAATTCGTTTTTTCGCCACGAATTACACCAATTAAACACGAACTTTTATTTAAATTTAGTACAAGTTCAAATTTGTTCGTGTTACTCTAATTCGAGAAATTAGCGGCTGAAAAACTGTTCATTTTGCGAATAAGTGCACTTTTTATGAAATTAACTTTATGAAATTCTCAAAACAAAAAATATACAAAGTACTCTTCATACTTGCATTAGTATTGGTAGTGTTTTTTTTAGGGTTTTACTTTTTTCGCGATTCACTTCTAAAACAAGCTATCGCCAAAGTAACCCACAAAATGAACACGGAATACAACAGTACATTTTCCGTAAAATCGGCTTCATTTGACGGTTTGTCCGGCATAAAATTAACCAACGTGATTTTGGTTCCTAAAAATGCCGACACGCTTTGCCATATTCAAAAAATAGAAACCAGTATCAGTCTTGCTAATTTATTGATTGGCGATGTACAAATTGGAACTTTAAAAATCAACAACGGTTACATTCAGTTGGTCAAAAAAGGAAATATTCGCAATTTTGATGCTTTCTTAAAAAAAGATAAATCAGATTCGGATAAAAATGAAAAACGCAAATATGCCACCTTTGCTTATCGCATCATTTCGAAACTATTAAATCTGGTTCCGACCGATATGAAGCTCGAGAATTTGACTTTCAGAATCGATGACAATGGCAAAAAAACGTCTGTAGCCATCAACAAACTGGTTCTAAATAACAAGCAGCTTGAAACCAATCTTCATGTTCAAAGCAAAGATTTTGATCAGCGCTGGAACATCAAAGGCTTTGCCGATCCGAGAAATAAAAAAGCCGATATTCGTTTTTTTAATCTGGATACCGGAGCCATTCGTGTTCCGTACTTAGACGAACGATACAACTTAAAAGCGAGCTTTGATTCGATTCGCCTGAATGTTCAGAATATTGAAAAAGACGGCAGTGAATTACACCTTGATGGTTATACTTCAATCACTAATTTAAAAATCAATCATCCAAAAATTGCAAGCAAAGATGTCATAATCAAAAATGCCCGTTTTGATTATCGTTTCTTACTTGGAGATAGTTTTATTTCGATTGACAGCACTTCAAGCATGCAGTTGAATAAAATCAAACTGCATCCTTATGTTTCTTATAACACGGAGAAAGATACTGTTTATACTTTAAAAGTAAACATTCCGAAAATGCAGGCACAAGATTTTATTGTTTCTCTGCCCGAAGGTTTGTTTACCCATTTTGAAGGAATGGAAGCTGCCGGAAATTTTGATTATAAGCTCGATTTTAAATTCAATAAAAACAAACCGAATGCTTTAGTTTTTGACAGTAAACTCAACAAAGAAGGTTTAAAAATTACGAAATACGGCGAAGCTGATCTTAACAAATTAAATGGCGAATTTGTTTACCGGGCTATTATTCAAAATGTACTACAGCGACCAATTTTAGTAGGGAATGCAAATCCAAACTACACGCCTTTAGATCAAATTTCACCTTATTTGCGAAAATGTGTTCTGACAACCGAAGATCCGTCGTTCTTTTCGCATCGTGGTTTTATCAATGAGGCTTTTAAACAATCTATCCTAAAAAACATCAGAACGAAAAAATTCTCACGCGGCGCGAGCACCATCAGCATGCAGTTGATTAAAAACGTTTTCCTCACCAGAGAAAAAACGCTTTCGCGCAAACTCGAAGAAATTTTACTGGTATATATTTTAGAGAACAATCGCGTTGTAAGCAAAGAAAGAATGCTGGAAGTTTATTTCAACATCATCGAATGGGGACCTAATGTGTACGGGATTGGAGAAGCAAGTCATTTTTACTTCCAGAAAAGCCCCGCTAATTTAAATGTTGATGAATGCCTGTACTTAGCGACAATTATTCCAAAACCCAGAAAATTCATGTATCAGTTTAATGATCAAGGTAATTTAAGGGATTATGCATTGAAAAATCAAAAATTCCTGAAGAATTTAATGTTCCGAAGAGGTTTGTTGGTTCCTGAAGATACTCTTGGACAATTACCCGTTTACATTTCGGGAAATGCGCGTTCCTTGATCAGAATTAAAGCTCCGGATTCTACAGCGGTGAAGAATGATTCTTTGGCTATTGCCGATGAGTTTGATTTGTAAAACACGGATTTCACGGATTGGCACTAATTTTAGGCTTAAAATCGCTTATCCTCTACATAAAAATTCCACAAACTAACACTAGTTCAATCCGTGTTAATTTGTGGAATTTGTGTTTGATTTAGTAGTACTAATTAAGGAGCAGGATCAGGAATTATGGCCTGAACAGCATTAATTTCGGCTATGATTTCTTCTGACAGTACTACATCAATGGTATCAATATTTTCCTTTAGCTGCTCCATAGTCGTGGCACCAATAATAGCACTTGTTAAAAATGGCTGCTGCAACACAAATCCCATTGCTAATTCAGTTAAGGTTAAACCATGTTTAATCGCGATTTCCTGATATAACTTTGTGGCCTGTGTACTTTGTGCACTGTTGTAACGTGTATATTGCGGAAAAAGATTGATTCTGGCATTTGGATGCGCTTCTCCGGTTAAAAATTTACCCGTCAAAACTCCAAAAGCCAAAGGAGAATAAGCCAACAAGCCCACATTTTCATACTTTGAAACTTCGGCAGAACCTACTTCAAAAAGACGATTCAGCAAACTGTACGGATTCTGAACTGTTTTAATCCTTGGAAGGTTCTGGTATTTGCTTTCTTCTAAAAAGCGCATCATTCCCCAGGCGTTTTCATTCGAAACTCCAATATGTTTTATTTTACCTTCTTTAATTAAGCCATCAAATGTTTCTAGTACTTCTCTGAAGTTATCTTCCCAAACATCATTGTGACCGTTAAAAGCGCGCTGTCCAAAACAATTGGTTTTTCGCTCCGGCCAATGCATCTGATACAAATCGATATAATCGGTTTGCAGACGTCTTAAACTGTTCTCTAAAGCATATTTGATGCTTGCTGGTGAGAAATCACCTTTTTCACGCATGTATGTGAACGCAGGATTCGGACCAGCAATTTTAGTAGCCAATACCACTTTGTCACGATTTCCCGATTTCTTGAACCAGGTTCCTATAATTTTCTCTGTACTTCCGTAAGTTTCTTCACGTGCTGGAACGGAATACATTTCGGCTGTATCAAAAAAATTAACGCCTCTCTCCAATGCGTAATCCATTTGCTGATGCCCTTCGGCTTCTGTATTCTGTTGCCCGAAAGTCATCGTTCCGAGATTGATTTTACTAACTTTTATGTCGGTATGGGGTAAAGTGGTGTATTTCATATTTTTTAAGTTGCTAAGTCCCTAAGGAGCTAAGGTTCTAAGTTTTTCTTTAAAATTCTAATAATTCAAAGATACGATGCTATTTCTCAAATAGAAATTTGACAAAAGTTAAAAAAATTACAAGATTTTTTCCAAAACTTCTGAAATATTAAATTGGGGGATTATAAGTTCTTACCTTTCTAACAAAAAAAGGTCCAAAGCAAAACTTTGAACCTTTTCCTAAAAACCTTAGAAGCTTAGCTCCTTAAAACCTTAGCACCTTAATTTATACTATTAAGCATTTCCGCAATCTCGTCTAATCTTGGTGTTAAAATGATCTCGATACGGCGGTTTTTTGCTTTTCCTTCCGGAGTAGCATTGCTTGCCAGCGGAGAAAATTCGCTACGACCCGCTGCCGTTAATTTTTGCTTATTGATTTTAGTATTTTCGCTTAAAATATTTACAATGGCGGTGGCTCTTTTGGTAGACAAATCCCAGTTGTTGGCAATCGGTCCTGAACCTGCGTACGGATCATCATCGGTATGCCCTTCAATTAGAACCGAAAGATCCGGATTATCACCCAAAACTTTTCCAAGTTCCACTACCGCTTTTCTACCTTCGGTACCAACGGCCCAGCTTCCTGAATTAAAAAGCAGTTTGTTTTCCATCGAAACATATACTTTTCCGTTTTTCTGTTCTACCGTCAGCCCTTTTCCTTCAAAACCGTTTAATGCTTTAGACAGCGTCTCTTTCAATTTACGCATTGCCTCTTCTTTTGCGGCTATCATCGCTTCGAGTTCGTTCAGACGATTTGCTGTTTTATCTAAACGAGCCTGTTCATCAGCCAATTTTTTAGATTTCGCTTCCAGTTGTGCCAAAAGTTCACGGTTTTTAGCCATATTACTTTCTAAAGCATCGTTGCTGTTTTTCTCTAACGCATTGTAAGAGTCCTGAAGTACTTTGTATTTTTTCTGTTGAGCAGCCAGATCTGCTTTTTGTTTTTCAAGATCCGCTTTAGTTGCATTTAAATCTTTTGTTAAAGCGTCACGATCCAGTTCTAACTGATTTTTTGATTTCTGTAAACTCTCGTTTTCATCAGCAATTGCACGGTTTTCTTTTTTCAGATCTGAATATTTGGTTTCAAGATCGTTGTAAATTTTCTTGGATACGCATGAGGTCATAGTCATTGCTACAACCAATAATCCGACAGAGGCCTTTTTAATCATTTTTTGTTTTATTTGGAGGGTATTAATAATCGTATAATGTCAAAACTCAATACCAATGACAGCGTCAATGTTTAAATTTAAACTGCAATTCATTCAACAATAACAATACCACTTTTACTCGATTTCGACTAAAACAGGACAATGGTCTGAATGAACGGCATCCGGAAGAATTACGGCTCTTTTTAACCTATGCTCCATAACATTACTCACCAGATTGTAATCGATACGCCAGCCTTTGTTGTTTCCTCGGGCTCCTGCACGGTAACTCCACCAGGAATAATGATGCGGTTCTTTATTAAAATGACGGAAACTGTCGATAAAACCTGATTTCATAAATCCGTCAAGCCAGGCACGTTCTGCTGGTAAAAATCCTGAAACCGTTTTATTTCGAACCGGATCGTGAATATCAATCGCTTCATGGCAAATGTTGTAATCCCCACAAATAATCAGATTCGGAATCGTCAATTTTAATTCGTTAATATAAGTTTGAAAATCGTCCATAAACATAAATTTATGATCCAGTCTTTCAATATTAGTTCCTGAAGGCAGGTACAAACTCATTACAGAGCAATCGTCAAAATCGGCACGAAGGTTACGCCCTTCAAAATCCATATGCTGAATTCCGGTTCCGTACACCACATTATTGGGTTTTGTTTTAGATAAGATAGCAACACCACTATATCCTTTTTTTGTTGCCGGATAATAATATTGATAGGGATAACCTGCTGCGGTAATCTCCTCAACCGGAATCTGTTCTTCAGTAGCTTTTATTTCCTGAAGACAAATCACATCTGGATTAGCTTGTTGTAGCCATTCAATAAAACCTTTGGTTATTGCAGCACGTATTCCATTTACATTATAAGAAATAATTTTCATCAGTGTTTTTTTTAGGATTTCAAATGTAATAAAAAAGTGGAAAGTTTGCATTTGAAACAGCGAAAAGTAGAGTTTTTTGTTATCTTTGTTCGCTGCTCTTAATAAATTAAAAATAGTACATGGGTTTAGTTACCGCGAAAGAAGTTGCAAAAGCGATAAATGTTGATAAGTACGGAGTTTTGGGTACTTTTTCGGGCTGGCTTCTTATGAAAGTCCTTAAAATATCTACTCTTAATAAAATTTACGATCATAATAAACATTTAGAGGATGTTGCATTTCTAAACGGGATTTTGGATGAGATGGAAATCAAATTTGAAATTCCCGAAGAAGATTTAAAACGTTTACCGAAAGATGGTGCTTATATTACCATTTCAAATCACCCTCTTGGGGGAATTGATGGTATTTTACTTTTAAAATTAATGCTTGAAAGAGAACCTAATTTTAAAATCATTGCCAACTTTTTACTACATAGAATTGTTCCGTTAAAAAAATACATCATGCCTGTCAATCCTTTTGAAAATCATAAGGATGCCAAATCAAGTGTGGTGGGTATTAAAGAAACTTTACGCCATTTAAGTGACGGGAAACCGTTGGGAATTTTCCCTGCAGGGGAAGTTTCGACATACAAGGATGGAAAATTAGTCGTGGATAAACCATGGGAAGAAGGCGCTTTGAAGTTAATCCGAAAAGCCAAAGTTCCGGTAATCCCTATTTACTTCCATGCCAAAAACAGTAAGTTGTTTTATTGGCTTTCTAAGATTGACGATACTTTACGTACAGCAAAATTACCTTCGGAGCTGCTTACGCAAAAAGACCGTGTGATTAAAGTTCGTATCGGAAAACCAATCTCGGTGAACGAACAAAATGAAATCGAATCATTTGAAGAATATTCAGAATTTTTAAGAAAGAAAACCTATATGCTGGCTAATCCTTTTGAGAAAGACAGCAAATTATTAGACACCGCAAGCCTAAAGATTCCGAAAGCACCTAAAAAAATTGCAACTCCGGCAAATGAGTCAAAAATGATTGACGAGGTTTGTGCGTTAAGAAACAGTGACTGCAGGCTGCTGCAGAGTAAAAACTACGAAGTATTTTTTGCGCGTGCAAAATCAATTCCGAATATCTTACACGAAATTGGTCGTTTACGTGAAATTACTTTCCGTGAAGTGGGCGAAGGAACCAACGAATCTATTGACTTAGACGAATACGACCAGTATTATCACCATATGTTTTTGTGGGATGATGACACCAAAAAAATAGCTGGTGCTTATCGCATGGGATTAGGTTCTGAAATCTATCCAAAACATGGTATTGAAGGTTTTTATCTGACTGATCTTTTCAGGTTCGAACCGGAATTGCATGATATGATGCACAAATCAATTGAAATGGGGCGTGCTTTTATCATCAAAGAATACCAGCAAAAACCAATGCCTTTGTTCTTGTTGTGGAAAGGAATTATTCACACCACTTTACGTTATCCGGAACATAAATATTTGCTTGGTGGTGTAAGTATCAGCAATCAGTTTTCTGACTTCTCTAAATCGTTAATGATTGAGTTCATGAAGTCTAACTATTATGATCCGTATATCGCACAGTATATTCACCCGAAGAAAGCTTATAAAGTAAAACTTAAAGACGCTGATAAAGATTTTATCTTTGACGAAGCCGAGTCTGACTTGAACAAGTTTGACAAGATTATCGATGAACTGGAACCAGGAAATTTACGTTTACCTGTTTTAATCAAGAAGTACATCAAGCAAAATGCCCGCGTAGTCGCTTTTAACGTCGATCCTTTGTTCAATAATGCCGTAGACGGTTTAATGTATATCAGAATAGCAGATATTCCTGAAAGCACGATGAAACCAGTTATTGAAGAATTTCAAATAGAATTAGAACGCAAATTATCGGAGAAAGAAGATTAATTGCATCATCATACAAACAAAAAATCCCATCGTAAAATGGGATTTTTTTATGCTTTAAAACGACTTAAAACCAGCCTTTTTGACCAACCTGATAGGTTTGATAAAATTCTTCGTCTGATCTGGTGAGATAAATTATTCCTTCGATCACACCTATTATACCGCCTATTCCGAAAATAAATCCGAGAATAAGCTGAATAACCCCTTCTTTATTGTATCCTAAATAAAACTTATGAATACCCAGCGCACCTAATAAAATTGCCAGGATTCCTGCAACTACTTTTTTATTCTCCTCCCGATGAACCGGAGGATTATTCCAATGTTCTGTTTTACTGTTTTCCATTTTTATAGTGTTTTTTTAGTTATTCTAAATTCAACTTTAAGCGGATGATATTCTTAGACTTAAAACCAAATGGACTGATGTAAAATATCATCAAAAGAGCTTTCTCTGATAAAAAGAACCAAGCGTATCAAATGATAAAAGGCTAAAAAATAAGCCATATTGTAGGCTAATTTTCTATTGTACAGAAGTCCTGTAAAATATTCTTTTTTAGTAATAATTTCAGTAGTCAGTATAATGATGGTAAGCCAGCAAAATACAATTACAAACGGCCCCAGAATATGGTAACTAAGCGACTTGTAGATATCGCCTTCATAAAAATAAACTAATGATTTAGTAATCCCGCAACCCGGACAAGGGAAACCGGTTACCATTTTAAAAGGACAAAACGACTGATCTGTCTCCAGATGGTCGTTATGGTTGTCGAGCATTAAAAAAAACGGAATTATCAGTGTAATTGCTGCACCGATAATTCCGTAAATTTTACGTTTTATTCTACTATTATTTGTATAATCTGTTGATATCACCTTGTACAATCATTGCTGCTGCCATAGGAAAAAAGAACCCTAAAACAATTAATAAAGTTGACTGGTCTTTTTGAAGCTCTCCAGTTCTTTGATATACTTTTGGCAACGCTTCTTTACCAGCTAAATAATAAAAATAAATATTTACCGGCATACAGCATCCTGCAAAGATTGCAACTGGCTGAGAGATAACCTCTTTTCCTGCTACGGCATTAAAAACCTCAGATACTTTAATATTCCAATAAATCAAGTACAATCCGCAAGTTAAAAAACTAAAAAGCAACACCATTATTGGATCTACTTTGAATACCGGAATTTGGTCATTAAAATTATTTGACGTTTCTTTAAAATCGTTTTCCATTTTTTACTAGTTAAAATTAATTGGTTATGTCCTACTCTTGGGATTTTCGGTTACTCCTTATTTAGAAACAATATTATTAAAAAATAATCTTAAAAACTAATTATAACCCAAAAACTCTACAGAAAAAACTCGTTATTTAATTGTAAAAAGGAAGCTGAATTTCAATCTCACCCTACAAGACTATCTATTAAAGACCACTTTTATCTTATCGGCTATCACCTGAGCCAGTCGTTTATGACTTTCGAATGTCCAGCCGGCAATATGAGGCGTCAGTAAAACATTTTTAGACTCCATTAAATATCGCAAGGCTTCCGGCGTACTTTCTTCCTGAAATAAGGTTTCGAAAGATAATTTCTCATACTCCAAAACATCCAGACCCGCGCCTAGAATCTTTTTAGTTTTCATCGCCTCTACTAAATCTGCTGTGACAATGTTTTTACCGCGTGAGGTATTTATAATCCAAAAGGGGTTTGAAAAAGCATTTATAAAACTTTGATCCACCATTTTATCCGTCTCAGGAGTCCACGGGAGATGAAGACTCAACACATCGCTTTTTTGCTGTAGCTCAGCTAATGACACCTGTCTCGCATTTTGATCTCCTACATTATCCAGAATATCGTAACACAACACTTCCGTTTCAAAGCCGCGAAGTTTTTTCGCAAATGCTTTTCCCATATTTCCGTAACCAATGATCCCCACTGTTTTACCATCCAATTCATGACCGCGGTTACTTTCCCGATTCCAATGTCCTGATTTCACTTCGGCATCTGCCTGATTGAGATTATTAAACAAGGACAAAATCACTCCCAGCGAATGTTCTGCAACTGCATTTCGATTTCCTTCCGGCGCGGCAATTAAATGAATTCCTTTTGTTTCGGCATACTCGCAGTCAATACTTTCCAGGCCAGCCCCTACACGAGCAATAAATTTTAAGTTAGTTGCCTGATCTAAAAAGGTCTTGTCAATTTTAAAACGGCTTCGGATCACAATTCCGTTGTAGTTTGCAATTTTCGCTTCAATTTCTTCTTTTGAAGATTTAAAATCTGCATGGTTTTCAAAACCTGCATCTTCCAATTGTTGCCATAAAACCGGATGATTGCTATCAATATGAAGAATTTTTATACTCATTGTACTCTATTTTATAAAACAAAAATACAGCTTATTCTTTATTTAAATTTCCCGTTTCAACTATTAGCTTCCGGAGTTCACAGAGATGTAAAGAAAAAAGGTCTTAAAAAAATGGACTGTAATAGCTTCCCGGTTTCCTGGCAAGAACATTATCCCCTGAAGTTAAAACAGTTACAAATTAAAGTTCTCTATATCTTAACATTAACGAATTATTTAATTTCATATATTTATGCATAGATTTTTACTTCGGAGGACAACTCGCCCCATTTTGCTACATCACATATTGAATTTTAAATTAAAGATTTTATTTTAATCAATTAAACAACAGTAATTATGGCAACAAAAGATTTAACCATTATTTTGGTTCACGGTGCTTGGGGAGATGGTTCACATTGGCAACATGTAATTCCGGGACTAGTAAAAGAAGGGTATAAAGTGCGAAGCGTTCAAAACCCTTTGACTTCTTTACAAGATGACATCAATAAAACTCAGGATCTAATTGATGCTCAGGAAGGAAAAGTGCTTCTGGTAGGACATTCTTATGGAGGAGCAGTAATTTCGGGTGCCGGACATCATGATAAAGTGGTAGGCTTAGTTTACATTGCAGCATTTGCTCCTGATGCAGGAGATAGCCTGGGAGCTCTTTTAGGTCGTAGACCAGGATCGGGCGGAGCCAGTATTTATCCTGACCCAAAAGGTTTTCTATGGATTAAATATGACGAGTTTCATGACGCATTTGCTCAGGATTTAGACCATAAAGAAACACTGGTCTTATCACTGGCCCAAAAACCGATACACGGACAATGTTTTGGAGACATCGCAGGTGAACCGGCATGGAAAAACAAACCAAGCTGGTATCAAATTTCCAACTTCGACAATATGATTCCACCGGAAACAGAAAAAGAAATGGCGGAGCGAATAAACCCCAAAAAAATCATTCGTCTCGATGCAGGACATGCCTCCCTCGCATCACACCCCAAAGAAGTGACAGCCTTAATTTTAGAAGCAGCTGCTACATTCTAAAAAACACTCCGAACCGCTAACTATTAGCGGTTTTTTTTATTTAATACCGCAACCGCATCCCGCAACGCGATACACCTGAATTTTTTATTCGTTCATTTTTTTTTAACTTTGAAAATATATGCCTCCAAAAAATCCCTTCTAAATTCACTGAACTTTTATAAAAATGAAATTAACAAAAACTTTTAAAGCCTTCTTCAACAATGAAAAATCAGGAGGACTACTCCTGCTTTTTGTCACCATCATATCGCTTTATCTTGCCAATTCATCTTATCAAACGGAATATATTGCTTTCTGGGAAAAAGACCTCAACGGACATTCAATTACACACTGGATTAATGATGGTTTAATGGCTATTTTCTTTTTGTTAATTGGCTTAGAATTAGAAAGAGAGATTTATCATGGTGAATTGTCCAATATTAAAAACGCATCTTTACCCATCATGGCTGCCTTAGGAGGCATGCTAGTGCCTGCCGGTATTTTTCTGATTTTAAATTTTGGAACAGCAACTCAAAACGGAGCAGGAATCCCAATGGCAACCGATATCGCTTTCGCCATTGGAATTTTATCTCTTTTAGGAAAAAAAGTTCCTTCGTCGCTAAAAGTTTTTTTAACTGCCTTAGCTGTTATAGATGATTTGGGAGCCATAATCGTTATCGCTATATTTTATACAACCTCAATCGCATTTATAAATCTTGCAATTGCGTTGGGAATCTGGGTTTTCTTGTTTGTTTTGAATCGTTTGAAAGTTCACAACCTTATCCCGTATCTTATCGGAGGTGTTGTAATGTGGTATTTCATGCTAAACTCAGGTGTTCATGCTACCATCACGGGAGTTATTCTGGCTTTTGTAATTCCATTTGGAAGTGGCGATGAAAATTCTGTTTCTTATAAATTGCAGCATTTTCTACACAAACCGGTTGCTTTTTTTATTCTGCCTTTGTTTGCTGTTGCGAATACCTGTATCGCTATTCAGTCGGACTGGCATGAAGGTTTGAATCACCCTAATACATTTGGAATTATCCTGGGGCTCGTAGTAGGGAAACCTTTAGGAATTTTACTTTTCTCGGCTATTGGTGTAAGTCTTGGATTGTGCAGCTTGCCTAAAAACTTAAAATGGGCTCATATACTAGGTGCCGGAATGCTGGGCGGAATTGGTTTTACCATGTCCATCTTCATCACTATTCTGGCTTTTAAGGATCCTGAAATTATTGTTTTCTCGAAGATCGCTATTCTGATTGCCTCTGTGCTTTCAGGTCTTTTTGGATTATTCTATCTAAAGTTTACTTTGTCGAAGAAAAAGAAGGCCTAGTTTTTCATAAAACAATTAATTCTACAAAACTCTAAAAAACACAAAATCCAAATTCCAATGTATCAACACCTGGAATTTGGATTTTTAAAATAATATCGTTTATAACTATCCTTTGATTTGCTTCAAAGAGGTCTTAATTCCTTTGATTAGTGATGAGCTGAAACCATTATGCTCCATTTCATTCAAACCTACAATTGTACAACCCTGAGGCGTCGTTACACGGTCGATTAATTGTTCGGGATGTACTTGTTCCTCCAGTAACATTTTTGCCGCTCCTTTGACTGTTTGAGCAGCGATAGCCAAAGCGGTATTAGAATCAAATCCAATTTCGATTCCGGCCTGCATAGAAGCGCGAATATATCTTAAGGCATAGGCTGTTCCGCATGCGCCAAGAACGGTTGCCGCATCCATTAATTTTTCGTCAATTACCGGAGCAGTCCCCAAATCCTGAAACAAATCAACAATTGGTAATGCTTTTTCTCTGTCTTGTTCAGGAAAAGAAATACAGGTTGCCGATTCACCAAACTGCGCAGCAATATTGGGCATAATTCTAACTACTGCAAATTCATTATTGGTTTTAGACTGAAGCATGTCCAGAGACAATCCACTTACAGCCGAGGCAATTGTTTTTCCTTTAATAACAGGCAAAATCTCTGCTAAAACAGTGTCTACCTGATAGGGTTTTATGGTTAAAATAACCACATCAGCTTCCTGAATAGTATGTTTATTATCTGATGAAACCGTAATTCCATACTCTGATAAATACTGAATACTGGCGGTGTTTCTTCTTGTAACGGTAACCTGATTATTTTTAGAGAATTTAGCAATTCCCAAGGCAATAGAAACCCCGAGGTTTCCGCCTCCTATAATGTGTACTTTCATTGCTTTTATTTGGCTGGTTAATAGCGAATTATTGGGTTACAAATTACGCCGATTTTAGAGATCAATAATCACTCTTATCTATTAATTTGTTGCAAAAACTTAGAATCCAAGAATAAGTTTGGCTACTCCGAAGTAGAGCATAATACCAAATACGTCATTGGTTGTGGTGATAAAAGGTCCTGTTGCAATAGCGGGATCGATTTTATTTTTATGTAAAAACAACGGCACTAAAGTTCCCAGAGTCGCTGCAAACAAAATTACTACAATCATCGAAATTGAAATGGCCATTCCTACCAGGTATTGTTGGTACATAATGGAATGATATCCCAGTAAAAGTAATGAAATAATAGTTCCCGAAATCATCGAAACGGTTATCTCCTTGCTAAAATATCCTCTGCTGAATTCTTTTAATGTTCCGTTTGCCAAACCCTGCACAACGATTGCCGAAGCCTGAACTCCAATGTTACCTGCTGTCGCAGAAAGCAACGGCACAAAAATAATCAGAGTTGAATATTTCTGAAAAGTGGCTTCGTTACCCTTTAGTACAAATGATGCCACAATTTCGATTACCATTCCAATTAAAAGCCATGGCAAACGTGCCTTGGTCAATTCCAGAACACTATCGTTAGATTCAACGTCTTGTGTAATACCCGCTGCCAACTGATAATCTTTATCGGCTTCGTCCTTAATTACGTCTACGATATCATCGATAGTAATTCTTCCTGCCAAACGGCCTAACTCGTCTACCACCGGAATTGCTTCTAAGTCATACTTCTGCATGATACGGGCAACTTCAACATCTTCGGTATCAACATTTACAAAATTTAACTTTCTGATGTAAATATCTCCGATCTGTGTTTTGGTAGAAGTGGTCAATAAATCTTTAAGAGACAGCCTGCCCTTCAAACGATTCTCATCGTCAACGACATAAATTGAATGTACTCTGGAAACATTCTCGGCCTGAATACGCATTTCTTTGACACAGGTAAGAACATTCCAGTTTTCATTAACTTTCACCAGCTCTTTTCCCATCAAACCTCCGGCAGTATTCTCGTCGTAACGCAGTAATTCGACAATGTCTTTAGCGTGCTCAACGTCGTTTAACTCAGAGATTACCTCTGCTTTAATGTCCTGCGAAAGTTCGGCGATAATATCGGCCGCATCATTGGTTTCCAGCTCATCAAGCTCTTCTGCAATCTCTTTAGGCGACAGACGGCTTAAGATGTTTTCACGAAGATCATCTTCTAGTTCCAGAAGAATCTCGGCCGTTTTATCACTATCTAAAACCTTAAAAATATAGGTAGCATCGTCGAAATCCAGCTCGTCCAGAATTTCGGCTATATCAGCATGGTGCAAATCATTAAGTAAAATTTCAAGTTCCTTGTCATTTTTCTTAACAATGTGCTCTTCTAATTGTTGGATTAAGTCTTTGCTAACTTTGAACTCCATCGGCTTCTATTTTTTGAGTCAGTTCAATAAATTCTTCTACGCTAAGCTGTTCAGGACGTTTATCAAAGATAGTGTCTTCTCGCAACTTATCAGTTAAATTTAATGTTTTCAAACTGTTACGTAATGTTTTTCGTCTTTGCTGAAAAGCCGTTTTCACTACTGTGAAAAACAATTTTTCTCCACAAGGAAGACTATAATCTTCCTTTCGGGTCATTCTCATCACACCCGACTTCACCTTGGGCGGAGGAATAAAGACGTTTTCATCTACTGTAAACAGGTACTCTGTAGTATAGAAAGCCTGGGCCAGAACGGATAAGATTCCGTAAGCCTTTGATCCTTTTTTCTCGCAGATTCGTTCTGCAACTTCTTTTTGAAACATCCCCGAAAATTCCGGAATCTGATGTTTAAATTCTAAAGTTCTAAAAACAATCTGTGTTGAAATATTATAAGGGAAGTTTCCGATAATAGCAAATTGCTTGTTCTCGTAAACCTCATTAATATTGTACTTCAGGAAATCCTGAGAAATAATGTTATCTTTTAATTTTGGATAATTTTCACCTAAATACGCCACCGATTCTGTGTCGATCTCGATCACGTGTGTATTAATTGGTTTGTCAAGCAAATACTTAGTCAACACACCCATCCCCGGCCCTATCTCTAAAACCTCATCATATCCGTTCAGGCTTAAGGTATCTGCAATTGCTTTGGCGATACTTTCATCCTTTAAAAAGTGTTGTCCTAAATGTTTTTTAGCTTTTACTTTTTCCATTCTCTTTTCTAGATTCTTAGATTGTCAGACTCCCTAGATTGTTAGATTATTAAAATATCGAATACTCTAACAATCAAATCATCTACTTCTTATTTATTTCACGAAGTTGCTGAATATCGAGTAAATCTTTAGCTCTGTTCGCTTTAATCTTACTTGTAATCAGGTCTTCCAGTGATAAAACATTCCATTTTAAAAATGTTTTATCATTAACCGTTGTTTCTTCACTATCCCTATAAGCCTCATCAAAAGTTTTATTTACCGAAAATCTGGTAATTAACTCCAAATCTAAGTCTGTAGGCGAAAATTTAACGGATATATTCTGTTCTTGTCTTTTCACATTATCAGGAAAATCATCAATTTCATACCCCATATCGTTAAAAACAAGAATCAGTCTTTTAAAATTCTCTGCTGTTGTCTCGATCCAAAAATCAACATCTGCTGAATGTCGCTGATAACCATGAAAATTAACCGCTCCTCCACCTACCATAAGCATACGAACCTGATGTTTATTGGCTAAAGTGATAAATTCATCAATGTTTTGATTCCACAATTTTGACATCCTATTTTGGTTTAATCACAATGAGAAAATTATCTTTATTCTTATCCTCTTTATTCTTAATCGGAAACCTGCTTACCTGTTCCATCAAACGAAAAAAAGCGTAAACTCTTTCGGTTTTAGACAACTTCAGGAAATCTTCCTGTTGCTGTTTGTTGCTTTCTTCTTTTGTTTGAAACCGAATCTCCATCTTTTCTTAGATTGTTAGACTGTTAGATCGTTAGATTGTTGGATTATTCGAAAAATCTAATAATCCAACAATCTCTTTTAATGTTCCGAAATCACTTCCAGCTCTGTTCTGAAAGAAAGCATTTTATCAGCGAATAATTCCAACGCTTCTCTATGAAATGCCGGTTCGTCTTCGATATAATAACGTTCTAACGTTTCTTTGCTGTCTGTAACATATTGAACAGAATAGGTAATTCCACCCATTTCTTCCTCAATCATCACTCTGACAATTCTTGCCGAAGAAAACTTTTGTGTGGCCAGAATTTCCGGTATATGTTTCTCTTGCATCCACTTTAACCATCGCTCCTGAACGCTCTCGTGTATATTGGTAGTAACGTTGTAAATAATCATTTTTTCTTTCTAGATTGTTAGACTTCTTAGACTTCTTAGAATGTTAGATTAATGCTTATTAAACTTAGATGCTGAGATATTTTGAGATCTAAACAATCTAAGTGATCTAAAATCTAAGAAGTCTAATGAGCTAAATTATAAATTCTTGTCTCCTCTTAACTCCCGGTATTTTTTTCTGGCATCAACAAAGTAAATACTGTCCTGATGATTAAAAATTACCTTCTCATATAAAGGCTTTGCCTTTTCTGCATTATGCAATTCGTCGTTGTAAATTTCTGCAGAGAAAAACAAGGCTTCGTCGATATAAATTCCGTCACCATGATAGTCAATAATCTGCTGGTACTGCGCCAAAGCTGAGGTGTAATCCTTCAGGCTTTCGTAAATTTTACCTAAACGCAACATTGTAACAGCTTCAATTTCCTGCCCTTTAAACGTTTTCAATATCCCTTGAAACTGAGCTATTGCTTCCTGCTTTTTATTCTGATACATCAAAAAATCACCTTTGGCAAACTGCTTCAAAGCGGTTTGTGTTGAATCGGCAACTGTATTGTCGTTGATCAGTAAAAAATACTCGAGTGCATCATTGGCAATTAATTGCGTATTTGCCGCCTTCAATTCTTTAAACTGTTTCAAAGCCCACTCGAAATCACCTTTGTAATAACTTGTTTTGGCGGCTTTCAAACTCGCTTCATGCGCCATTACATCATTCTTCAAATCCAATTGAATTTGCGAATAATAAATAAGTGCCTGATTGAACTTCTCTTCTAAAAGCAGAATGTCTGCCAGTTCCATTTTCGCATCTGCCTGCTGATAGGCATTCAGATTTAATTCCAGCGCTTTTTTAATAATATCCTTACCTTCTTCTGTCTTTTTGAGACTAAATGCCAGGAAATGTGCCTGAATTATTTGCAAAGATAAGGTAAAAGGAGTTATTTCATAGGTTATGAGCAATTGTTGTAGTTCGGAATTGATTAATGGATACTCTTTTTCCTGCGCTTTATCGATTTTTATCTGCATCAAAGACGAATTTGTCTGAATGAGTAAATCACGATCTTTAGTCGTCTGAAGAATAAAATTAAAAATTTCCTCTGCTGTGTCAGTGTCATCTTCATTTAACGCAAATTGTCCCAGATTAACAATGCTTGAGAGTGATTCCGGGTCGCGTTTGTAAATTGCTTTTTCCTGAATAAAGGCTTTACCGAATTCTTTCTGCTGTACATAAAACCAACTCAGATAATGATTCCAAAACACATCCTGATCTTTTTGTGTTCTCAGAATCAAAGCTTTTCGCATCGCATCTTTAAAAGCGGTATTATCCGTTTCACCGTTCATGAAACGAGACAGCTGTGTCTGTATTAAATTTGCGTTCTGTGGATTTTTGTACGATTCTGTCAGCAGAAGATCAATCATCTGGTCCGTCTGCCCTAACTGTCCGTACAACATTCCGATTTGAAAATTGAAATTATAATTCGGCTGAATTGACATGGCGGTCTGATAGGCTCGTAATGCATACTCAAGCAATACTTTTTTCTCAAAAGAATTACCAACTCCGTAAACATCATTCGGATTGGTTTTAATCTTTTCGATCGCCTGTTCGTAGTAACTTTTGGCTTTCGCATCGTTTTTCTGCAGTTGGAAATTATACCCTAACTCTACTAAAAAAACGCCTTGTT
Organism: Flavobacterium sp. UGB4466; assembly: GCF_903469665.1. Classification (GTDB taxonomy): domain Bacteria; phylum Bacteroidota; class Bacteroidia; order Flavobacteriales; family Flavobacteriaceae; genus Flavobacterium; species Flavobacterium lipolyticum. The sequence goes on from NZ_CAGKLC010000039.1 coordinate 37,717, forward strand.
TGTATTTGTTGTAACGATCCTGAATTACTTTCTGTGCAGTGTCAAACTGCTGCAACTGCTGATAACAGTCAATTGTTCTTAAAAAATATTGTGTATTGGACGGCGAACTGTTTAAAAGTTCTTCGTAACTGATTTTAGCTTTTTCAAAATCACCTTTATCGTAATAATACTGCGCAAGCTGTTCATTCTGTGAAAATGCAAAAGCAGACCAGAATAAGACGATATAGATGATGCTGTTTTTCATATTTTAGCTTTTTTTTCAGTGTTCAGTGACAGTTTATAGTCACAGTTCTCGATCTCCGTTTGCAGTCGCAGTTTACATTATTCAACGTAGACCGAGACTGAGAACCGCGAATGAAAACTAAATAAGAACATTCTTCTTAGACTTCCAGACAATCAGTCCCAGACCTATCAAAATAAAAGGAATACTCAATATTTGCCCCATGTTAATAAGCATACTATTTTCGAAAGCTTCCTGATTTTCTTTGAAAAACTCAATTATAAATCGCGCCAGAAACAGTAACATCAGGAAATAGCCAAAGATCAAACCATCCGTTTTTCGTATCTTCTCTGATTTGTACATCATCAATAAAATCACAAAAATCAACAGGTAGGCAAAGGCTTCATACAGCTGTGTCGGGTGTCTTGGAATCAAATCATCTCTCTGAAAAACCACACCCCAGTTTCCATTGGTAGGTTTTCCGTAAATCTCAGAATTCATAAAATTTCCAAATCTGATAAAAGCTCCCGTTACCGGAACTCCAATTGCCATTTTATCTAAAAGCCACAGGAATTTTACTTTATACTTTCGGCAATATAAAACCATAGCGATTAGAACTCCTATTGAACCTCCATGACTAGCGAGCCCTTGGTATCCAACAAATTTATAAACTCCCGCAACTTTTTGTATGGGCAACAGAATCTCTATAGGATGCTGTAAAAAATAGGACGGTTCGTAAAAAAAACAATGTCCCAATCTCGCACCCAAAATGGTCCCGACGATCACATAAACCAATAAACTATCAAGATTATCGAGCGAAAGATTTTCTTTTTTGTAAATATTACGCACTATAGCGTAGCCCAGCAGTAATCCGCAGGCAAAAAAAGCGCCATAATATTTTAATGGAAAACTATCTGTAATCCAAAAAATAACGGGATCTGCGTCCCAATTTAAAATCCCTCCCATCTTCCTCTTTTTTTAGTATTCAGTCTCGGTTTACAGTATTCAGTCGCAGTCTCAATATTCAGTGCAATTCACTGGAAACTGAGGCTGCGACTGTAAACCTTATTTCAATCTTAATTTATAATATCAAATCCACAGTATGGACGTAATACTTCCGGTACTACGATTCCTTCCGGAGTTTGGTAATTTTCTAAAATTCCGGCCAAAACTCTTGGCAATGCCAATGAACTTCCGTTTAGGGTATGTGCCAATTGATTTTTTCCGTCTTTGTCTTTGAAACGCAATTTCAAACGGTTGGCCTGAAAAGTCTCAAAGTTAGAAACTGAGCTGATTTCTAACCAACGATCCTGTGCCGTTGAAAACACTTCAAAATCATAAGTCAAAGAAGATGTGAAGCCCATATCACCCCCACACAAACGTAAAACACGGTATGGTAATTTTAATTCTTTCAAAATGTCTTTTACGTGTTCGACCATTCCGTCTAATGCTTCATAAGACTTATCCGGGTGCTCCACACGTACAATTTCTACTTTGTCGAACTGGTGCAAACGATTCAATCCACGCACGTGAGCTCCGTAAGAACCTGCCTCACGACGGAAACATGGCGTATAAGCGGTATGCAAAACCGGCAAATCGCTCTCGTTTAAAATTACATCACGAAACAAGTTCGTAACCGGAACCTCAGCGGTTGGAATCAAATACAAATCATCAACAGTTGAATGATACATTTGCCCTTCTTTGTCCGGTAATTGTCCTGTTCCATAACCTGAAGCTTCGTTTACCAAATGCGGTACCTGAACTTCGTTGTATCCGGCAGCAGTATTTTTGTCTAAAAAGTAATTGATCAAAGCACGCTGTAAACGGGCTCCTTTTCCTTTATAAACCGGGAATCCTGCTCCAGTAATTTTTACACCCAATTCAAAATCGATGATATCATACTTTTTCACCAACTCCCAGTGTGGTTGTGCTCCTTCGTGCAGAACCGGAATATCACCTTCCTGAAAAACGTTCAGATTGTCATCTGGTGTTTTTCCTTCCGGAACAATATCAGCAGGAAGATTGGGTAAAGTGTATAATTTATTGGTTAATTCGGCGGCTAAAGCTTCTGCTTTTTCACCCAATTCTTTGCTTTTTTCTTTTAAGGAAACTGTTTTTTCTTTCAAGATTGCAGCTTTCGATTTCTCGCCAGCTTTCATCAATTCCCCTATATCTTTGGACAATTTATTAGATTCGGATAAAGTGTTGTCTAATTCTACTTGTGTTGCGCGACGGTTTTCGTCTAATTGCACCACTTCTTCCACAACGCTTTTAGCATCGATATTTCGTTTTGCTAAAGCCTTGATTACTTTCTCCTGATTCTCTCTAATAAATGCGATTTGTAACATAGCTTGTTTTTTATAACTATTGTATTTTTTTTATAATGGAAGCAAATTTAAGGAAATGTTTCCTAAGATCATGACAAAGTTGGTTCTAAAGTTATTTCGAGGCTGTACCACAGAGATTCGCAGAGAAAACACAGAGATACGCAGAGATTACTCTTCACTCTTTACTCTTCACTCTTTACTCTTCACTCTTTACTCTTCACTCTTCACTCTTCACTCTTCACTCTTCACTCTTCACTCTTCACTCTTCACTCTTC
>NZ_CAGKLC010000040.1 GCF_903469665.1 Flavobacterium sp. UGB4466
ATTTTAGTACAAATACCCCTTTATAGAAATAACCGCTAAATTTTAGTACTTAGCGGCTATTGTCAATTCTATTGATTATTTGAACAATTGGTTTTAAAAGAGATTATTTTTTACCATACAGAACACCTTTTTTTATTGACTTTTTATTTAGTTCTCCTTTTTCAAATAATTGCTCCAGAATTGTATGGGCTTCGGCATAAGAAATATCCAGAATAACGGCATACTCTTTTGGCGCAAGAGTAGGATAAATTTCAAATAGAGCTAATGGGTGCTCAGTTGCTGTTTTTTTCTTTTTAGCGTCAGGAAACAGGGCTAATACTGCATTTTCATAAGAGGCATAAGGTTTAGAACCATAAACGGTTAATTGATTTTGGTTCCCATCAGAGAAAAACAAAGTAGGGAAGCCTCGTACGCCAAGACTTCTGGCATAGTTTAGATCTTCCTGAAAAAGTACTTTTGCTTCTCCTTCGTAATCCCATTTTAATTTTTTGATCTCTAAACCGGAAAGTTCAGCCGCTTCAGAAATGTTTTCCCATTTCGCAATATTTTTCCTTTCGAGATACAATTTCTCCCTAAGAATCCGTATAAACTTTACCGCTTTATCTTTACTCTGAATTTGCGCTGCTTTCATCGCAATACAAGATGGATAGGAAGAATCGAGTGGGTCTTCGAGCCATACATTTCCATCGATAGGCATTTCATAGTACAAACTTGCTTCTTCCCAGTGATGCGCGACATCTGATGGTTTGCTGATTCCGCCACTATTGTAAGACCAGTCCGGAAGTAAACCGCCCATTCTGTAATCAATATCGATATAATTGCCGTATTCGAGTTTTAGTTTTCTTAACTGAGGTTCAATTCCCCAACAGGAAGAACAGATGGGATCAGTATAATAAATAATTTTTATCGGTTTATCTGCTGTTGGAATGATGGCAGTTTCCTTTGCTTTTTCGTGAATTGGCATTTCGCAGGTTCCCGTTTCAGGATCACATAATAGTGGATTTGTTTTGTCTGTACTCATTTTTGAATTTATTTGTGATTGACAGTTTGTACTGCAGATCAGAATTAATAATAGCGACAGTCTTTTCATAAATAACTGTTTTAGATTTACGCTTCGGTTTAAATTTTATAATTTTACTGTAAAGTTCGTCCATCTTTAATCACAAGTCAATTAGTCTAAAAAATATGACTACAGCAAATATATCAGAAACGGAGAATGAATGCCCGGCAGAAGGGCTTTTAAAATTGCTTTCGGGCAAGTGGAAACCACAGATCTTTTTGCTGGCCGTTACTGGTCCTTTGCGTTTCAACGCACTTTTAAGAGAGCTTAAAGGAGCGAACAAACAATCTGTTGCAACGGCACTTCGGGAGCTGGAAGATTTCGGAATCCTGGACAAAAAAGTAGTTCGTTTAAAACCTTTGCATATCGAATACCATCTTTCTGAAAAAGGAGCATCATTAGTTCCGGTTTTCAAACAATTGGAGATTTTCTCAAAAGAGTAGAATAGTAAGTTTGATCTAACTTTAGAATAAAATAACATCTGTTGAGCGTAGTTATTTTTAAACGCATAGAAACATAGATGTAACACTTTCACAAAAGGCGTTTCACTTAGTTTAAAACATGCAGAGACTACTAGGTGTTAAATGATTTTTTTATTAATTACAACCAACGGTTTAGTATAATTAAATGATATAAACGATGAAAAAGCTATTGTTATTTTTTGTGTTGTTGTTTCAAATGGCTGTAATAACAGGTTACAGTCAAAGTACAGATCCTTCCTCTAAAAAAATTGTCGGAACCTGGTACGCCGATGCCAATCGAAATACAAGGTGGGTTTTTACTGCAGACGGAAAAGTTTTCAATTACGACAAAAATACTTTTAAAGTGATGTACCGATACACTATTTCAAACAGCTGCCAGAATAATTCAGATGATACACTCGAATTTGTAACGTTGATGGATAAGGACGGTGATGAATATTGTTTTAGAATAAACGCTATAAATGAGAACAAGAATGGCGTTTTATCGATGACGAATATGAGTAATATGGAAGCACTCTTGTTTGTTAACGACATCAACATCGTAATAACAAACTAAATTTATTTCGCATTAAACTTTTATTAACAAAAAGCAAATTGGCATTCGTTTATATTTGTAAGGCAAAAAAGAAAAATAGCACAAACAGGTATGAAAATCAATGTATTAAGAATTTTTGTTGTATTTGCTTTCTCCGTAAGCGGTTATAGTCAGAATGTAAAACTGTTAAACATCGATCAGCTGAACGAAAGAATTAAGAACGGCAAAGACAGTACTTATGTTGTTAATTTCTGGGCTACCTGGTGTGCACCCTGCATTAAAGAGCTGCCTCATTTTGAAAAGTTAAAGGCGGATCATAAATCAGATAAATTAGCGGTTTTATTGGTAAGTGTGGATTTTAAATCTAAGTTAAACTCAGCTGTAGTTCCGTTTGTGAAAAGAAAAAACCTGAAAAATAAAGTTTTTCTGTTAAACGAAAGCAATCCGCAGGAATATATAGACCGCATTGATAAAGACTGGTCAGGAAGCATTCCGGCAACCTTATTTATTAAAGAAGATAAAAGAAAATTTATTGAATCTGAATTTACCTATGAACAATTATTAACTGAATATAAAAAACTGTAAATTATGAATAAGTTTATTACTGCTGTGACTCTGTTTTTGTTTAATCTGCTGCTTTCTCAGGCTCAGAGTACAACCCTTAAAGCCGGCGAAACGGCTCCGGATTTTAAATTGAAAAACGTAGACGGAAAAGAAGTTTCCTTTGCCAGTTTTCCAAAAGCAAAAGGATACATCGTTGTTTTTACCTGTAATACGTGCCCTTATGCGGTAGCGTACGAGCAAAGAATAATTGAATTGGACAAAAAGTTCAAAGCTCAGGGTTATCCGGTAATTGCCATTAATCCAAATGATCCTGAAGTTTCTAAGGCGGATTCTTTTGATAAAATGCAGGAATTGGCAAAAGATAAAAAATATCCGTTTCCTTATTTATTTGATGCCGGACAAAAAGTTACCGATCAGTATGGGGCAAAACGTACACCGCATCTTTTTATCGTTTCTAAAACCGATAAAGGAAATGTGGTAGAATATGTAGGAGCAATTGACAGCGATCCCGAAGGAACTAAAACCGAAAAAACAAAGTATGCTGAAGAGGTGATCGCAGCATTAAAAAGCAATAAAAAACCTGCCGTTACACAAACTAAAGAAATTGGCTGTACGGTAAAAAGAAAAGCAAAAGCTTAATTTTCAATGATTTCACACTCATAAAAAAATATCTCAGCAATGAGGTATTTTTTTTATGGTATTTTTAAAGTAGAAGTTTTTTATTAAAAACGCTATAGTATCTCCTGTTTGCCCACGCCCTTTCAGGGCTATTTGTAGCATTAGTTTAGTTCATAGTGCGTTGCACTATGTTTGTGCTTTAGGGCTTACAGCCCTTTTTAACCGTTTCGAGTGTTTATATTAGAATGAAACAATTTTATAAATCAGAAGTAATAAAATGATGCTTCTATTTGCAATAAAACGCTAGAATATTAAGGAGTTACGATTGTTGATAAACAGAATGATTTTTAACAGTCCACAATATTCTCTACTGTTTCTGTTTTTTGTTGCTCCTGGAGCTCCAGTTCGGCAATAATTTGCTTTTTCATTGTGGTATGCACATAGTCTTTGGCTTCTGCATAAGATACATTATAGTTGCGTTTAATTTCCTGAAGATGAATCGGAAAATAAGCAAGCAGTTTATCATAATAGGCATTCAGTTGTGTATTATCGGGCATTTCAAATTTTAATTTGATTTGAAATCTTCTCAGCAAAGCTGTATCTATACTGTCGTAATAATTGGTTGCACAAATGAGTAAACTGTCTGCCGGAAGATAATCAATCAATTGAATGATCGTATTTACCAGGCGTTTCATTTCGGCAACATCTTTGTCCTGGCTGTCACGGCTTTTACCAATCTGATCAAATTCATCGAGAAATAAAACTGCTTTTTCACGAATTGCTTTATCAAACAACACTTTTACATTTTTAGAAGTTTCTCCAATTTTAGCATCGATTAGGGTACTGAGATTCACAATAACAATGTTCTTGTTTAAAGCGTTTGCAATGGCTTTTGCGGTAGTGGTTTTACCACAGCCGGAATGCCCGTGCAGTAGTATTTTGTTGTCTACTTTGAGATTGTACTTTTTTAATTCTTCGATGTATTTATGTTCTTTGATCGTCTGAATTAATACCGTTTTATTCTCTGTGCTAAAAAGTAAATCTTCCAGTGCTATTTTTTCGGTATCGTTTACAATAAGTTCGTGCAGATTCATTTGCGATTTTATTTGGTGCAAAATTAGACTTTATTCTGCAATATTTTCGTTCCAGATTTCTTTTCCTAAAAAGCGGTTTCCAAAAATTGAAGTTCCAATTCGTATCAGATTCGAACCTTCGGCAATAGCCAGTTCTAAGTCTTGTGACATTCCCATTGAAAGTTGTAAATTATTGATCCCTTCAATTTCGGCCGCGTAAATTTCATCTCTTGTTTTTCGAAGTAAACGCAATGACGGACGCATTTTTTCTTTTTCGACATCCAGCAATCCAATAGTCATTAGTCCTTTAATCTTAAGAGTTTCGTAACGTTTTATCTTTTGAATAAATGAAAGTACTTCTGTTGGAGGCAGTCCGAATTTACTTTCTTCAAATGAAGTGTTTAATTGTATAAAAACCTCCAGTGTTCGTCCTTCTTTTTGCAATTGCTTGTCTAATTCATTGGCCAAACTTAGTCTGTCGAGAGATTGAATACAAGTGACGTACTTAAGAACGTCTTTGACTTTATTGGTTTGAAGATGGCCAATAAAATGGCGTTCGATTTTTAAATCTTTTAGTGCCGAATTTTTATCACGGAGTTCCTGCATTTTGTTTTCGCCAATGAGTGTCTCTCCGGCATTGATCGCAATTTGAATGTCTGCTGCGGAAACGGTTTTAGTCGCCAGTAATAGTTTCACATCTGATACATTTCTGCCGGAACTTTTACAGGCATTCTCCATGCGTTGATGAACCTGTTTTAAGTTGAAAATTATATCTTCTTTCATGAGGCAAAAGTAGCGGTAAGCAGAAGTACTTAAAAGATCCAGTTTTTAGTATAAGTAATAGTCCAGATTGGATGTAAACTGGACCAGATTAGGACTATAAATGAAAAAACTGGATTATATAGCAGATCCTGAATCGAAGTAATTTTGTACAGACAATAAAGTCAAATTTAAAACAAATTAAAATGAGTAAATCAATTTTTTATCATGCCGGCTGTCCGGTTTGTATTAGTGCAGAACAGGATATTTTAAGTTTAATTAATCCTACTGAGGTTGAAGTTGTCGATCTGGGTGTCGATAAATCGAGAATTGCAGAAGCTCAAAAAGCAGGATTGCAATCGGTTCCGGCTTTGGTAACGCCAAACGGAAATGTGCTTCATATTAATTTTGGTGCTTCTATAGCAGATGTAATTGGATAGATTCACTGTGAGAGGTGAGATGTAAAATGTAAATCGTATGAAAATAGCAGTGTGGGATACCTATGTAACCCGAAAAGACGGAACAGTAATGCATTTTGATATTCTGGTTGACGAACGTACGGTTGATGAAAACCAGATTTTTGAATATGGCAAAAAGTATCTTAAAACAGTAGCACAGGAAGGGCAACCACTGACCTCAAAGGAATGCAAATTTTGTCATATTGACAAGGCTCCTGAGACTGTGGAAAGTCAGATTCTTAAACAGGGATTTTCGATTATCGAAATGGAGAACTGTCATTAACTGATTCTTTAGTTTGATATAAAAAAGGCTGAAACAACAACGTTTCAGCCTTTTTTATTGGTGTTCGTAAAAAAAAAAAAAAATGATTTAACGCATAGAAACATAGATTTTAGTCAAATAAAGAAATCAAAAAAGAAATTTATTTCTTTCACATAAGAGTCTATGCGCATTCAAACGAAGTGTAACGCCTTTTTTATAGATACAGAGCCTGTGTTTCTATGTGTTAAATGAATTACACCCGATACATTACTATTATAAACTTTTTAATTTTTTCATAAAAACCGGAAAGACTTCATTCAATTCTTCAAATAGAGGATTGTTGCGGTGCTTTAGTTTTATTTCGCTGAACAATTTGAGACCAAGTGCAAATTGGGTGGCTTCGTGTGGATTTTCAAACAGTTTTTTAGCCTTTATTTTTTCGATGATATCAAATATTTCATCATGATTGTCGAATTCTATTCCAAGTTCTTTTGCGGGTTCTGTTTCGCCGTTTGCGTATTCTTTTAAGCTTAAAGTCAGGTAATATTTGTTTGATCTTTTTTGCATGGTATTATTTTTTAACTTCTATTTCAACCATTTGTCTACAATGGTTTTAAAGGTTTCTTTGTATTGTTCACCAACCGTGATCTCGGTTTTATTAATGAATATGGAGTTTTTACTGATGGAGTTTATTTTGTCCAGTGCAACTATAAAGGAACGGTTGATTCGCATAAATTTTTGGGAGGATAGTTTTTCTTCGAGTGCTTTTAAAGAAATCAAAGACATTAACCCTTTTGGGGAATTTTCAAGATGTACTTTCACATAATCTTTGAGGCTTTCGATATACAAGATGTCTTTTAATGAAATTCGAACCCACTGGTATTCTACTTTCAGAAAAATAAAATCATCATCATCTGCGGTAATGGACTGAAATTGACCGGAGGCCTCTTCTGTTAATTGTAAAACTTTGCTGGCAGCTCTTAAAAACTCTTCATAACTAAAGGGTTTTAAAAGATAATCAACAGCGTTGACCCGATAGCCTTCAATAGCGTAATGATTGTAAGCTGTGGTGAAAATTATTTTCGGTAATGTTCCCTGCTGTTCCTGTAAAAGGCGGGCAAGTTCCATACCGCTTAAATTCGGCATATTGATGTCCAGAAAAATAATATCGGGTTGTTGTTCCCGTATCAGACTCATAGCTTCAATAGCATTATCACAGCTTTGAACCAACTGTAGAAAAGGAGTTTGTTCTATAAAAGTTTCCACCAATTTTAAGGCTAGCGGTTCGTCGTCTACTGCGATACATTTTAATACAATCATTGTTCTAAAGTTATTTGCAGGTTTACTTTATATTTTCCGTTTGGATCAATACCGGCCGTTAAACTGTGGTTGTCAGGATAGATAAGGTGTAATCGGCGTTTGGTATTGGTTAAACCAATTCCGCCCTGTTCTGTTGGAGCTGTTTTTTCGAAAAAAGTATTTTCTACTTCAAATTCAAGCAGGGTTCCGTTTTGTTTCAGCGCAAAATGAATCTCGCTTTTGTCTGTAGCATGTACACCATGTTTAAAGGCGTTTTCGACTAAAGGCAGTAAAAGCATCGGTACAATAGGATAATCCTGAATTTTTTCCGGAATATCACCAGTAATAGTCAGTTTACTGTTGGCACGTAGCTTCATTAAAGCAATAAAGTCCTTCATAAAATCTACTTCTTTCAATAAAGTTGTTCTTTCGCCTTCGGTACTGTAAAGCAGGTATCGCATCATTCGGCTTAAAGTATGAAGCGCATTACGGGAATCTTCAATATTGGTGTACGTAAGGGAGTAAATGCTGTTAAGCGAATTAAAGAAAAAATGCGGATTGATTTGTGCTTTCAGCATAGCCAGTTCGGTCATCGTTTTGTCCTGCTCCAGTTTTTGTTTGTGCTGAGCGGCTCTTTGCCAATGCAGCAACATGGCATAACTGGTACTGATGGCTAAAACCAGTAAGGTGAGGCTAAAAATATAGTTATCGAAATAGGTATTTCGGTATCGTTTGAATCGGATAAGCGCAGCCAGTTTGTTATGCAAATCGGTGTTGAGGTTGTAAAAATAGGATGCCAGCTGCATGATGAAAATAATCAATAGAATCCATAACAGGAAAGGGCCAATTTTGTCTTTAATGATGGTTTTTGGAACAATTACCTTGGCATTATAGTAAAAAATCGCAAGCATGAAAAGTAAAACAATGGTTTGCCAAATCCAGAATATAGGAGGAAGTGCTATATTCCAGGTCAGCGGAATATAAAACAGCTGCATATATCCTAATAATACCCAGGCCAGGATGTGTAATCCGGTAGACATAAACGGTTTAAAAAAATGGGGTTTCATTGTAAGTTGTGATTTTAGGGACAATATTACATTTTATTTGAACAGCATATAAAACCAATCGCTCAAAATAGATTTACAACCCGTAAAAACCATTTTAGAGTCGACGAGGCTGTTACAAAAATACTTATTTATCAGGGAACATCTTCCATCGGTTCTCATCTAATCTTTATCGATTGCAGGGGGCTTTTCGTCTATTGTAAAAATTTTGTGTGTTCTATTTCAGTTCTTTTGTTCCTTAATAAATAGATAATCATACAATCCATAAAAATGAACAAGCAATCTTTTTTAAGTATTCTAGCAGCATCTATTGTGATCACTTCGTGTGGAAACAAAAATGATAAAGCGGCTCAGGCTGGAGGTGCACCACAAGTTAAAGAATATAAAACGCTGACTTTAGAACCTAAATCGGCTACTTTATATACAGATTACCCTGCGAGTATTCAGGGGCAGCAAAATATAGAAATTCGTCCGCGGGTAGAAGGGTATATTGATAAGATTTTTGTTGATGAAGGCGCCGTGGTTAGGGCCGGACAGCCATTATTTAAAATTAGTGCTCCGGAATACGAGCAGGAAGTTCGCACAGCTGCCGCAAGTATCAAAAGTGCTCAGGCAAATTTAAGTGCGGCTAAACTGGCAGTCAATAAAGTAAAGCCGTTGGTTGAAAAAGGAATCATCAGTAAATACGATTTAGAATCGGCACAATATACTTATGAATCGGCTTTAGCAACACTGGCGCAGGCCAATGCCAGTTTGGTAAATGCGAAGACAAACTTGGGATATACAACAGTAACCAGTCCTGTTGACGGTGTCGTGGGCTCTATTCCATTTCGTTTGGGAAGTTTAGTGAGTTCTAATACCGCAGATCCTTTAACGACAGTTTCAAGCATCGGAAATGTATATGCTTATTTTGCAGTGAATGAAAAAAAGCTCCTGAACTTTACTCAGAATACAGATTCCGGAATTGCACTGGCAGAAAAAATTAAAAAGATGCCTGCTGTTTCTCTGCTTCTTTCAGATGGTACAGCTTACGGTGAAAAAGGACGTATTGAAACCGTAAACGGATTAATCAATACCGAGACGGGTTCCGTTACTTTCAGAGCACGTTTCCCCAATACAAAAAGTATCATCAGAAGCGGAAACAGTACCACAGTGAGAATTCCAAACGAAGTGAATCAAGCGATTATTGTTCCTCAAAGCGCCACTTTCGAGCTTCAGGATAAATTGTTTACCGTGGTAGTTGGAAAAGACGGGAAAACTAAAAATGCTAATATTACGGTTTTAGAAAATACTGCAGGAAATTATTATGTCGTAAAAAGCGGTTTGCAGAGCGGAGACCAAATTGTTCTGGAAGGTGTGGCAGCGCTTAAAGACGGAACAGAAATTAAAGCTCAGAATCAAAGTGCAGAAACGGTTTACGCGGATTTAAAATAAAAAGAAATGTTTAAAATATTCATACAACGACCGGTACTATCTACGGTAATATCGGTTATTATCGTAATCCTGGGGATACTGGGACTGGCCGCGCTTCCTATTGCGCAATATCCGGACATCGCACCGCCAACCGTGAATGTAGCAGCAAGTTACACCGGAGCGAATGCAGATGTGGTCCTGAAAAGTATCGTAATTCCGCTTGAAGAGCAGATCAACGGTGTAGAAAACATGACCTATATGACTTCTACGGCGACTAATGATGGTAATGCCTCTATAAAAATTTTCTTTAAAGTAGGAACCGATCCCGATTTAGCTGCAGTAAACGTACAAAACAGGGTTTCCAGAGCTACCAGTTTATTGCCGGTTGAGGTAACTCAGGCAGGGGTAACCGTAACCAAAAGTCAGAGTAGTAACTTATTGATTTTCTCTTTGTACAGTGATGATAAAGCCTACGATCAGACATTTCTTCAAAATTATGCTAAGATCAACTTAGTACCGCAAATTCAGCGTGTAGTGGGAGTAGGAGATGTTACCGTTTTCGGTTCAAGAGATTATTCGATGCGTATCTGGCTGAAGCCTGATGTAATGCAACAGTATAAATTGATTCCGAGTGATGTTTCGGCTGCTTTGGCAGAACAAAATATTGAAGCGGCACCGGGAAAATTTGGTGAAAACGGAGATCAGGCTTTTCAATATGTAATCAAATACAAAGGGCGTTTAACAAGCGCAAAAGAATTTGAAGAGATTGTCATTAAATCAGCCGGAAACGGACAATTATTGCGTTTGAAAGATGTGGCGAAAGTAGAATTGGGTTCTTTAAGTTATTCTTCGACCAGTACCACAAACGGACGCCCGTCTGTAGGTATTGCGATTAGTCAGACTCCCGGTTCGAATGCACGTGATGTCATTAATAATTCTAAAAAATTGATTGACGAAGCCGTAAAAACGTTTCCGAAAGGCATAAAGTATACCGTATTAATCAATGTCAATGAAAACCTGGATGCTTCAATTGAGAAGGTAATTCACACTTTGGTAGAAGCTTTTATTCTGGTTTTTATTGTAGTATTTATTTTTCTTCAGGATTTTCGCTCGACTTTAATTCCGGCGATTGCAGTTCCTGTTGCTATTGTTGGAACGTTCTTCTTCCTGAATTTATTCGGCTTTACCATTAACCTGCTGACGCTATTTGCGATGGTTTTGGCCATTGGTATTGTGGTCGATGATGCGATTGTAGTCGTCGAGGCGGTACACGCCAAACTCGACAATGGGTACAAATCGGCTAAGAAAGCTACTATTCATGCTATGAATGAGATTTCGGGAGCGATCATTTCGATCACACTGGTCATGGCAGCGGTATTTATTCCGGTAACCTTTATCACAGGTTCGACCGGGGTTTTCTATAAGCAATTCGGAATTACATTGGCGGTTGCGATTATTTTGTCGGCCGTGAACGCACTTACTTTGAGTCCGGCCTTGTGTGCTTTACTTTTAAAACCACATGCTGACGATCACAAACATCAAAGTTTTATTCAGAGATTTTATACCTCATTTAACGTTGCGTTCGACAATGTAACCGAAAAATACAAACGTTCTGTTCAGTTCCTTTCCATCAAAAAATGGATGGCACTGGGATCCATACTTATTGCTGCGGGAGCTTTGTTCTATATGATGAAAACGACTCCGTCTGCTTTCGTTCCGGCGGAAGATCAGGGTGTAGTTTTTGCCAATATCAGTTTACCGCCTTCGGCTTCTATGGAACGTTCTGACGTTGTAGCGAAAAAGGTCGATAGTATAGCGCACACCATTCCGGGTGTCGAAAATACCCTTCGTATCGTGGGTCAGAACTTTACAGCAGGTGCGGGTAGTGCCTATAGTATGGTAATTGTGAGATTGAAAAGCTGGGAAGATCGTGAGCTGAGTGTCGATGATGTAATTGGTCAGCTGTTTGCTAAAACGAGCGGAATTCGTGAAGCCAATATCTTCTTTATTTCCCCGCCAACGATTCAGGGATTTGGACAAAGTGGTGGATTTGAATTTCAGTTACAGGATAAAGGAGGTCACAGTACAGCAGAATTTTATAAAGTAAACAATGAATTTCTGGCCAAGCTTTCGGCACGTCCGGAGATACAATATGCTACGACACCTTTTAATCCGGGTTTCCCTCAGTACATGATGGATATTAATCTGGCAAAAGCAAAAGATGCAGGAGTTTCAGTCAATAGTATTTTATCAACCATGCAAGGTTATTATGGTGGATTGTATGCTTCCAATTTCAATAAATTCGGAAAGCAATATCGTGTGATGATTCAGGCTTCTCCGGAGTTTAGAACCAATACCGAAGGTTTGAACAAAATATTTGTCCGCAACAGCGCCGGAACCATGGCGCCTATTACCGAGTTCGTAAAAATGACCAGGGTATTCGGACCGGAATCTATCTCAAGATTTAACCTGTTTACCTCTATTTCAATCACGGGAGCACCAAAACCGGGTTATAGTTCCGGAGATGCTATTAAAGCGATTCAGGAAGTAGCAGCAGAGAGTCTTCCTGCAGGTTATGGTTATGAATTTTCGGGATTAACGCGTGAAGAATTAGCATCAGGAAGTGAGACGATCTTTATTTTTGTATTGTGTCTGGTGTTTGTTTACTTCCTGCTAAGTGCACAATACGAAAGTTATATCCTGCCTTTTGCTGTACTGTTCTCAATTCCGTTTGGATTGGCAGGAGCCTATTTGTTCTCGATTATTTTCAAGTTGAACAGTAATATTTATTTACAGATTTCCTTAATCATGTTAATTGGATTATTGGCCAAGAACGGGATTTTGATTGTCGAATTTGCACTCGAAAGGCGCCGAAAAGGATTGCCAATTGTACAGTCGGCTATTGAAGGAGCGGTAGCACGTTTCCGTCCGATTTTGATGACCTCTTTTGCTTTTATTTTGGGACTTGTTCCTTTAATGTTTGCTTCGGGTGCAGGAGCTGTTGGAAATAAATCCATTGGAACGGGTGCTGTTGGCGGAATGTTGATCGGTACCATTTTAGGAGTATTTGTAATTCCGGTGTTGTTCATCATTTTTCAGACATTGCAAGAGCGTGTGAGTGGTCCGCCAAAAGAAAATTATGATGATGAAGGTGACGATGAAGAGGAAGTGCAATTGATGGAAACTCACAAAGAGTAGTAATTTAATTTAAAAAAAATGACTCATAGTTTTAATAAATATATTCTTGTGGTAGTGGCAGTTACTCTGTTGAGTGCGTGCTCGATTACCAAGAAATACGAACGTCCGTCGGCTATTTCGACCGATAAGTTGTATCGTGATCAAAATGCTGCCGATTCGACTACTATGGCAAGTATGCCGTGGCAAACTGTTTTTAAAGATGAAAAACTGAATGCTTTAATTCAAAAAGGTTTAGATCAGAATCTCAATTTAAAGAATGCGATCGAAAATATAGTGCAGTCGAGAGCTACTTTGCGTCAGGCAAAATTGGCTTATTATCCAACGCTGAATTTTGATGCGAGTGCTACACATAACAAACAATCAAAGGCGGGACTGAATTTCCCCCCGGGAATTAATATCAATACATTGACAACAACCTATAAGTTAGGGTTAAGTACTTCCTGGGAACTTGATATTTGGGGAAAATTGAGCAGTTCAAAAAGAGCGGCTTTAGCTGCCTATCTTGCTACAGATGCTGCAAAACAAGCCATTCAGACACAATTGATCGCTGATATTGCGAATAATTATTTTTTGCTGTTAGCGTATGACAAACAATTAGAAATTACCAAAGCGACTTTAGAAAGCCGTATTAAAAATGTGGAAACGATTAAAGCGTTAAAAGAAGGTGCAATAGTGACCGGAGCAGCAGTGGTACAAAGTGAAGCCAATCAACATGCAGCTGAGGTATTGATTCCGGATTTAAAACGAAGTATTCGTGAAACGGAGAATGCTCTTAATATTTTGTTGGGACAAGCTCCGGGCGCTATTGAAAGAGGGACATTGGGGAATCAGACCGTTCCAGAAAATCTGGCAGTAGGTATGCCGGCACAATTGCTGGAAAACCGCCCGGATGTTCGTCAGGCCGAGTTTAATTTCCGCACTGCGTTTGAAAGTACCAATATGGCTAAAACGTATTTTTATCCAAGTTTAACACTTACCGCAAGTGGCGGATTCTCTAACCTGCAACTAACGGATTTCTTTACCAATTCTGTTTTTTATTCTTTGATAGGAGGCTTAACACAGCCTATTTTCAATCAGGGACTGAATAAGGCAAGATTAACAACAGCACAATCCAAACAAGTTCAGGCACTGAATGATTTTCAACAAAGTCTTTTGGTAGCAGGGCAGGAGGTATCAAATGCTTTGTATGCTTATGAAATGGCCGTTGAAAAAGAAGATTCAAGACAAAAACAAATTGAAGCCCTTGAAAAAGCGGTTGATTTCACACAACAGCTTTTAGAGTACAGCTCGGCAACCAATTATACCGATGTATTAACTTCAGAGCAAAATCTATTGGCAGCACAATTAAGCGGGATTACTGATAATTTACAAAAATTACAAGCAGTAGTCGATTTGTATCGCGCCTTAGGTGGTGGATGGAAATAGTCTTCGCGGCTTCTATTATTTTAAATTTTGAAACGAAAAGCGCCTCAGTTGATGAGGCGCTTTTTTTGTACTATTTAGAGTTTCGTGAGCTTTCTTTGAAAAACAAAATCACTCTTTTGGTTGCGTTCCCGTTATAATCTCAAAACTTCACAGCATTTTTGGGAACGGTTTCTCCGAGGGTAGTTGTTTTAGAAAAATCTGTTTTTGGAGATGCGGTCAACTCAATATTCTGGCAAGCTTCTCCGTTAATGGAGATTGCTTTCGCAGAAGTCGAATTAAAGGTTATATTTTTTAAAGACATATTTTTAGTATTGTAGATTTCAAATACGGTAGGATTTTCGATGTCTAATTTGGCATTGTTGATTTTAATTCCGTTCGCATCAATAATCGAAAAGCCTTTTTCTGCTTTGGCAATCAAATTGGAGATTTCGATATTTTCCAGATTCATTTCAGGCAAACCTTGCAGAAATACCGCTTGCTGCGCGCCCTTAATGGTGATGTTTTTAATCGATATGTTTTTAAACTGTGGTGTTTCTTCGTTTACAGGAACAGCTTTTGTAGTTACGGTGTTTCCGCCTTCGGCCAAAGTTTCGGCTATGGATTTTCCCCCATAATACAAATCAAATGAAATGGCTTGTGATGGAATATCGGTCATAAAAATATCCGAGATATAAATGTTTTCCACAATTCCTCCACGTCCACGGGTGCTTTTAAAACGCAAACCAACATCCGTTCCCATGAAAGTACAATTGGAGACATGCAGATTTTTCACTCCGCCCGACATTTCGCTTCCCACTGTTACTCCGCCATGCCCGTGATAAACGATGTTGTTTTTTACGATGATATTTTCGCAGGCAACAGCTCGATCACGACCGTCTTTGTCTTTTCCCGATTTGATACAGATGGCATCATCGCCCACATCAAAACTTGAATTTTCGATAATTACATTTTTGCAGGATTCTACGTCAAGACCGTCACCGTTTTGAGAGAACCACGGATTACGAACGGTTATGTTTCTAACAATTAAATCCTCTACCATAAACGGATGAAGGTTCCAGGCAGGTGAGTTTTGAAATACCGGACCATCAAATAAGACTCTTTTACTGTTTTGTATGCTCACTAAAACCGGACGAAGGAAGTCGTGAATGGCTTCAAATTCTTCTTTTGTTTTCAGATCGTGACGAACATTCTGATCAGCACCTTTGGAGCCTTTTAAATATTGTTCAGAAGGATACCAGCTGTCTTTCTTGTCATTTAAAACGCCACCGGAAGCGATAAATTTCTTCCATTGTTCCTCCGTCAGTTTGTTTTTTTTAACCTGTCTCCAGGCTTCTCCGGAACCGTCCCACACACCACTTCCCGTGAAGGCAACATTTACCAGATTCTTACCATAAATAGGAGAGATGCATCGCCAGGTGTTAAGCCCTTCAAAACTGGTTTCAATAATGGGATATAAACTTTTGTCGGTAGAGAATTTAATTAAGGCGCCTGTTTGGGCATGAAGTTCAATATTGCTTTTTAGTATAATCGGACCTGTTAGCCAGATTCCGGGTGGAATAATTACTTTTCCACCACCTTTTTTTGACAGGGCTTCTATGGCATCAGCGAAAGCTTTAGTGTTTAAAACATAGCCGCCATTTACAGCTCCAAAATCTTTTAGATTTACAGTATTATTTGGTATTAACGGTTCATTGACTTTTGGCATTCTAAATTCGATGCCTTTGTATGTATCATAAGAATCTGAATTTTGTGCAGTAAGTTCGGAACAGGTCACAAGTAAAAATACCACTGTAAAAAACAAGTGATGAATAGATTTGGTTTTCATAGGTATAGTTTTTTATGGATTTTTTTATTGATGTTGGAATGTAGGCCAGCATTAATAAAAAAAGTTAAATGTAATCGATTACACAAAACTATTGAAAAATATTTATAAATGATAATTTACTTCAAAAATAAAATAATCATTAAATAAATTTCATTGTTGAACGTGATCGTTTTGCCACGAATGGCATCAATTTTACAAATTCTGTTTGATTTCTTTTTTTGCTATAGAAATTGTGCGAGTCAATATAAGTTTTTTTCTTAACTGAATTTATATAACATTTAAGATTTAATTTTTAAGCTTGTTTTTTGTGAAAGAAATAATGTTATTTTAGCTAAAGATTTGTAATGTTAAATAGTGCATTTAATTGTACAAAGTATAACTAAAATATAAGTGATTTTATGAATAAAACACTTTGGGAAAAGGTTTTAGCATTTAGTTTTGATCAACCAAATGATCAATATGGGTTTTCAACAAGATTAGCACTAGAGAATCATTGGACGATTCATTTTACTCAAAGTGCCATAGTTGAATATAAAAAGTTTCTTTTTCTGGCCGCAACCAATAACGAAATGGTTTCACCTTCAGAAATTGTTGATATTGTCTGGCATCAACACTTAATTTTTACTAATTCTTATTCAGATTTCTGTGATTTATTAGGAAAAAGAATAGAACATATTCCCTCAACTCATAATAGATCAGAATTTGATAAGTTTAAAATGGCAAAAGAAAGGACAAAGGAGCTTTATGAAGTTAATTTTGGTCCACAGTTAGCTGAAATTTGGCATTATCATAATGAATTAGATTCTTTACATTTAGAGAGAAGCAGCTATGAAATTTCAAAACTTAGAAAAAACTTTTTAATCTATACCATCGCTCTGTCATTTCCGGTGTGTTTGGTTCTCTTTTCATTTTTAATAAAAATTAATAATCCTAATTTCCTTATAGCATATCTTTTGCTTTTTGTTGTTGTAATTTTATTCTTGAAATTTTACGTCCGAAAAAGTTTTCTTTCGCTATATGATACAATTAAGTCCAATTTTATTTTGCAGAATCTTACGGCACTTGAGATGGTGTTTTTTAGAGAAAACAAACTGGATGCTGTCGTTCATGGAGTGGTAAATAATTTGATTATAAATCATAAAATTAAGATTTTAACAAATGATAGATTAGAATTAATTGATGAAAGTTTCGTTGAAAATCGATATGAGAATTGTATAGTCGAGATTATGAAAGATTTTGAGCCAATGTCTTATAAGGAATTATGCAAGACTGCCTCGCAAAAACCTATTTTTGAGCAGCTTCAGAAAGCTACCTATAGAATAAGAAACAGAATTTTTGATTCGAAAAAATTTGCGAATGTAGTGATCCTTGTAATGAGTATTTTAGGATTCTTGTTAAGCATTGGTTTTAGCCGATTTATAACTGGGGTTTGGAGAGGTAAGCCTATTACATTTTTACTTTTTGCGATTGTCCCTTTGGTTTTAGTTTCGTTGTATTATATCAATCAGGTATTGAATTTAATGTTTACAACTATTATTCCTTCTGTTTTTGAAGATAAGGCAAGGATAGTAACAGCACATGAAAAGAATTGGGAGTGGGATTATTTTCTTTATGGAAATGTAATAGTAGCAAGTTCATTCATGCCATTGATTAATTACAATACAAATTCAGTTTCTTCAAATAATTTTATCAGTTCAGGATCATGCGGGACTTCTTCATGCGGGACTTCTTCGTGCGGAAGTTCTTGCGGTTCTTCGTGTGGAGGGTGCGGTGGTGACTAAAAGAAATCATTAAAAAAACAAACATTCCGTCCCAGAAATCTGAAACGGAATGTTTTAATTAAAAAAAAAACTCAAGTAATAACAATTGTTATGAGTGCTTTTACTGCTTGTGCAGCTTTTTAGAATACTCCAATATAATGGTTTCCTGCTTTGTTTACCAGTTTAGCTCCTTTAGTAACAGCTCCTGTTGGGATATCGATAACGTAAATGTTTCCGTCTTTTCCAACTGGTGTAACCGCTAAGTAAAGCTCATTTCCATCCACTACAAAACCTTGGTACTGACCAAAATCTATAGCTGCGTCATAAGCAATGCCTTCTACTTTTTTAGCCGTTTTAGCATTTAAATCTACTCTTGCAACAAATCCTTGTTTTCCTGTTGCGGTTTGTGTGTAAAGTACATAAGCAATTCCGTTTCCTGCATATCTCCAGGCATCGATATAAGATCCTTTTATACCTAATGCAGCATCAAGACTAATTACAAATGAGTCATCATATTGATTGTTTTGGTTGATTCTTACAATATAAGAACCTCTGTTGGTATCTCTTTGGGTAGCCTGATAAATGTTACCGTCAGTTCCTAAGAAACTATTGAAGCTACGGAAACCGCTCGTATCTCCAAAACCAACTTTTGAAGAAATAATTTGTGGGTTCGCTAATGATGGATAATCTACTACAACAGATTTAGCACCTAAACGGTCATAGGCAGTTTCGATTTGTCCTGTAGCCGGATTCGTTTTACGCAACCATGTCCCGATAATTATTTTGTTTCCCGCTTTGTTGATCGTAGGAGCATCTAAACGGAAAATATGGTGTCCCAAAGCTTCTTCCTGAGGGCTTAATGGAAGTTCATACTGATCGTATTTTGAAATACGAATACCTTTAAGGTCTAAAGCAAGAACAGTAGCAGTACCTCTTGTATACATATACGTTTTGTCCGGATTTGTTTTAATTACGGGAGAAGTTACATTTACAGCTACACCGGTTTTGTCTCCGTCAAAAAGTTTATTCCATCTTGGAGATGTTCCTGCATATTGAGAAATGTTTACGGTTGTACCTGATTGTGTAAAGTTTTTAGCTCCATTTACGGTATAGGTCATAAATTCTCCACCATTAGCTCCGGTATAAGTAATGTTGAAAAGCGTTTTTCCGTCTACAGAAGATTGCAAACGAGCTGTTCTGTTGGATTGTACCGGCATACCATCTGCATAAACATTAATCGAATAGTTTGGATCTTTGGCGTTTTTCTTAGTTACGGCATAAACCATAGTTCCCCCGTTTCCGTCTCCTGGATTTTCCTGCATTAATGCTCCCGAAACCGTAATCCAGCGATCAGTTGTTTCAGGATTTATTGGATCTGCAGTTTTCTCATCATTGCTACTACAGCTTGTAGTCAATGAAAATACACCTAAAACTAGACCAGATGTAAATAGTTTAAACATATTTTTTCTCATATTCATTGTATTAAAAAATTAGATATTAAAAGTTATTAAGGGTATAATTCAGTTTTAGATAAAAAGCACGTCCGGGTTTTTGAACAGCGTAATTATCGAAAACTTGTTTATCAAAAATGTTCTTGGCATCAATACTTACCACAAATTGTTTGTTCGGAAAAACATAACTCAAACCTAAATCCTGTGCAAATTGGGCTGGTGTTTTGGAATCCGGTACGTCAATCCAAATTGTTGGAAAAGGATCTACATAACCAAAGTTGTAGTACAAATTCAACTGTGATTTCTTTTGAATCAGTTCATTAAAGTTGTACTGAACGTTTCCGTTTACGGTAAAGAAAGGTTCATTAGGGATTTGTCTGTTGTAAAAATCCAGCTCCTTCCCATTATCATCGTATTTCTTTTTGTATAAGGAGTTGAATCTTGACAGGTTCATCGATACAAACAAACGGTCGTTATAGCTATAATTAAAGGATGCTTCATAGCCAATGGATTGCGCACGTCCCAGATTGTCAAACGGTAAAACCTGTATGGCATCATTCACTCTGTCATTGGAGACACGAACAATTCGATCTCGGGTATTTCTTGAAAAACCTGTTGCAGCAACCGAAATTTTGTGCGTATTTATGGCGTAAGGGCCAAATTGTAATCCTAAATTGAAATTGTTACTTTGCTCCGGTTTTAGATTGGGGTTAGCCAGTACATTTTCACTGGGTCTTCCAAATATTTCAGTTGCACCTGGTAATCTGATGGCTTTTTCTGCTGATGCCGTAATCATAAGTTCAGGAGTAACAAAGTAGGAAGCGGCCAGCCCGTATCCAAATAGCGGAGTTGTACTTTTACTAATCTTTTCCACTACCGTGGTTTGCCCGTTTTGTGTGACCAATTCCGGTTTTCTGTGGTTTACTTTTTGTTCGTAAAACTTACCGAAAATATTGGTTCTCAGACGGGAGTCAAAAGCCTGCATTTCGTAGGCTAGGGAAGTAACCGTTTTTTGTAAATCAGATGTGGCTTCAAAATCTCTTTGAAATTCCGGTTTGATTAAATCGTCTTCATTTCTATCCAGTGTATAGAATAAATTGCTGAATATAAATCTGTTTTTTTCATTTAGATTATAAGTCAATACGGTTCTGGAGCTAAGTACATTCTCTGAGATGGTATTGATTGTTGGTGCACCTTGTTGTGCCCCCGTATAAGATAAAAGGGGTTTGCCTGTCCTTAAATCTATTACTCTTTCACCAAACCAGTTGTAAGTCCATCTGACAGTATCATTTACGATTTGATGTTTACCGCTGTAGACCGTGTTGGTTGAAAAATCCAGTTTTTTAAATAGGAAATCTTTTTTAGAGTAGTTCAGACTTAAAACAGTCGCATCAGCTTCGGAGAAACGACCTTTATAAGGTTTTGTCATGTATTGACCGTGCTGAATTTGATTGTGATCTTCAGAGACATTTAACCCAATTAGAAAATTGTCGGCCCATTTGACATTGGTAAAACCGGCTTCAAATCTTCCTCCGTAGGATCTGTATCGGTTTTCGAAACGTTTAACCCGCACCGCTTCACGAGTTCCGTCCGGTGCTATATTGTAAATAAATCTTCCCCATACTTCATAATCGTTATCAGAATAATTATAAAAACCGGATCCTTTTACCGTAAAACCTGATTTTGCGCGATAGGTTGTATTAAAGTTAGACTGAATAGTATTGAAAGAACCATAAGAAGCAGAGGCATTCAGTGTATTTTTGGCACCTTTTTTTAGAATCACATTTATAGCTCCACCCAAGGCATCATCAGCGAGTTCTGCAGGAGTGACTCCTTTGTACACTTCGATGCGCTCGATTAAGGCCGGGGGTATACTGTTAAGACTAAAGGAGGAGCCGTAGGTATCTAATGGAATTCCGTCAATAAAAATTCGGATGGCATTTCCGGACATTCCGTTCAGATTGTAATTTACGCTTGAACCTAATCCACCGTTTTGTCGGATTCGTACACCCGCAGAGCGGTCAAGTAATTCATTGGTTTGCAGATTTCGAGTGGCAGCGTCTTTAGTTTCTATCACATTGACAGAGAAACCTTTGGTCATAATTTCTCTTTTTACCGATGTCTTTTTTACAACAACCTCTTTTAAGGCTTTTGGATCATTTGATTTTTCCAATGAGATATTTACCTGAGCAGTAGGACTGTTTAAAGTTACCTTTACTGTTTTAGTTTTCGCTTCAAGTGATGTAATTTCGAGAATGTATGTACCGTAAGCAACATTTTTAATTTCAAATTGACCATTGTTACCAACTAAGGCAAATTTTTGAGTTCCGGCAATTGTAACTGAGGCACCAAATGCAGATTCAGAATTTTCAAAAGTAACTTTTCCTTTAATATTCCCATTTTGGGACCAAACTGAAAAATGAACGAATACCAACAATAACAATAAAAACCTCATGATTTATGTACTTCTTAAATAGAAATGCAAAGCTAAATCATTGTTTATATTTAATCTAAATAAAGGAATTAGAAGATCATTAGAATTACATTAGAAATTCTAATGTTGGGATAGATTTAGATTTAGAAGTCTAAGAATCGGATGTGTTTTGTACTATTATACTTTTAAATTACCAAGGTCGAAATTAAGAATAGTTCACTGAAAGGTTTGGTGTTCTGTGTTTGTGGTTGATAAACAGTTGTTTGTGTTGTGCTGCAATAGTACATAATAATTTCTTAATTTTGAAATGAATTATTGCCAAAATAAGGTCAGTTTTTGAAATGGCTTTTGTTTGTTTTATAATCGTTTGTCTCTAATTTCTTCTAATTATGCTTTCTTTTCAAACCAACCATCAGGAATTTATTCCGGCCGAAGAATTACAAAAAAGCGTAAAGTGCTTTTGGTATGATAAGATTGATTACGGGAGAGTACCATCGAATTTTGAAGTGATACCGGATGGTTATGCTGAAATTATTTTTTATTTTGGAAATGAGCTTCGTATTTCTTCTAATGGAGTTATGAAACCACTGACATCACCATTTATGATTGGGTTACTCCATCAGCCGGCTGTTTTCAATTCGGTCAATTCGCTTGAAATTATCGGTATTAGGTGTTATCCGTGGATGGTTTTTGATCTGCTTGAATTGTCTTCCCAAAAGGGTAAGGTGGGAGTACAGGCTTTTGAGCATCCTATTGCTAAACTTCAGTCTGTTTTGAACGATCTGATCGCTTCACACAAAATTGAAGAGGCAATTGCTAAAGTCGAAGACTATTTTTTGACAGTAGAAGTAAAATCTGGCACTAACACTTTGTTATCTAAAGCAGGTGCCGCCATGACAGTGGCTGGAGGAAGTATGTCGGTTGGTGAGGTTGCTGCGGTTTCTCATGTTACAATACGTACTTTAGAAAGAAATTTTAAGCAATCGGCAGGTTATACGGTTAAAAATGTTTCGGCTGTCATGCGCTTTGAACAGGCTCGCAACCGATTATGGTTCGAGCCCAATCTAAGTATTGCCAGTTTAGCGCAGGAATTAGGTTATACGGATCAGTCTCACTTGAGCAGAGAATTTAAACGTTACAGTGGTACCACACCGGGTGCATTTGCACGAAAAGCAAAGCAACAGATGGTAAATTATGATTTTGTCGCATTTATACAATCCTAAAATAACCGGATAGCAGAATTTTGTCATTCTTAATTTAGAAGATAAAATGATGTTATTAAAAGATCAAAAAGTAGCCATTATTGGTGCAGGACCAGTTGGTCTTACTATGGCAAAATTACTACAGCAAAACGGAGTCGATGTTACCGTTTATGAAAGAGATTTAAATGCCCAAACCAGAATTTCAGGTGGAACACTTGATCTTCACAAAGGTTCGGGGCAAGAAGCTTTAAAACAAGCAGGTTTATTAGAGGGTTATTTGGATAAGGCACTACCCATGGGAAGAACAGTAGCAGATCCCCGGGGAAATGTATTATTTTCTAAAACAATAACCGAAGAAGAACGTTATGATAATCCCGAAATCAACAGGAACGATTTAAGATTGTTATTGCTTAATAGTTTGAAAATTGATACTGTAGTCTGGGACAGCAAGTTTACCAATCTTAAAGCCGACAGCGGAAAATGGTTTTTGGAATTTGAAAACGGGACAAATGCGATTGCCGATTTTGTTATTGGAGCTAATGGAGGAATGTCTAAAGCCAGAAAATTTATCACACCCGCTACAATCGAATATACCGGAACATTGATGATACAAGGCGAGGTGCTTTGTCCGGAAACATCCTGCAGGAAGTTTAATAAATGGTGTAACGGCACTATACTTATGACTTCTGGAAAAGAAGGCTTGTTGGTTGCGAATCCAAAGAATGGAAAAGTATTGAGTTATAATATCATTTTCAAAAGTCCGAAGGAGTTTATCAGGAAAGATGGTACTTTTGAGAGTACCGATGGTATTCGAAAGTACCTCTTAAATCGGTTTTCTGAATGGGATGAATGTTATATAGAATTGCTTGAAGCTACTTCTTCTTTTGTTTTATGGCCAACAAGGAAGATCAGTTTAGATGATCAGTGGAAAAAAGAGCGTCCGCTGCCGATCACACTCATAGGAGATGCGGCGCATATTATGCCTCCATTTGCGGGCCAGGGAGCCAATATTGGATTATTAGATGCTTTAATTTTATCGAATAATCTGACCAATGGAGAATTTGAAACGATAGAGGAAGCAATCAGCGATTACGAACAAAAGATGTTTGTTTATGCCACACAAGCACAACTCGAGACGGCAACTAACGAAATAGCAATGCTAAGTCCTGATTTTTCTTTCCTGAAATTTTACAGGTAATTTTCTGGTTTTATTTTTATAAAGTGTCGTGTAATAAATAGCCACGAATTCACGAATTTTTTCTAATTTGTATTCTTAAAAAATTTGTGAATTCGTGGCTATTTTTTTTAAGGTTATAGATTAAAAGAAAGAAATCTGAAATTATTAAAAAAATGCTTCAATATTAGCGCTTTGAAGGGATAAAAATCTGCATTATATGCTAACCCGAGCGATAGCGAACTGGCGAAGCAATCTGCGTGAAATAAAACCCTCGCAGAGGCGCAAAAGCGCAAGGTTTTAGATTGGAGTATTTGAAGACTTCGTACAGAAACAGCTTAGCGTCTTCGCGACTTTGCGAGAAATAAAAATCTGCGTGAAATAAAACTCTCGCAGAGGCGCAAAAGCGCAAAGTTTTGCATTGGAGTATTTGATGTCTTTAAAGAGAAAGATCTTAGCGTCTTCGTGACTTTGCGAGAAACAAAAATCTGCGTAAAAAAATACACTCGCAGAGTATCTTCAACAGATTACAGTTTAGCCTTGAATTTCTTGATTTTGAAGTTTGCTGATTTGACTAATTTTCCGTTGTCGGTGATCATGACACAGCTATAGTCGGGATATTTTTTTAAAAGAAGAAGTCCCGCTTTTTGTCCCAATATCATAAGCGAAGTACTTAACCCATTTGCAGTTTCAGCGTTTGGACCAAAAACAGAAACACTACACAAACCCGTAACAGGATATCCGGTTGCGGTGTTGATGATATGAGAATAACGCTTGCCGTTGAAAACAACAAATTTTTCATAACTTCCGGAGGTGGTCACAGCACCATTGTTTAACGGAACAACGGCAAACAAAGCATCGGGATGAAAAGGATTCGTCATGCCAATGTTCCAGTCTTTTCCGTTGGGCTGTCTTCCCCAGGCAGTCATATCTCCTGAACCGTTTACAATTCCGGCTTTGATACCTTTTGCAAGCATTATATTTCGGCATTTATCGGTTGCGTAACCCTCTCCCAAAGCGCCAAATCCAATTTTCATTCCTTTGAGTTTTAGGAATACGGTCGATTGAACGCTGTCGAGGATAATATTTTTGTAACCTACTTTTTCTACCGATTTTTTAATAGCCTCGGCAGAAGGCATTTCTGTCATTGATCCGTCAAATTTCCAGATTCGATCCATTGCGGCAAAACTGATATCGAAACCGCCTTTGGTAGCTTCAGAAAATTGTAATGCTCTTTGGGTAAGTTCAAAAACTTCACGATCTACCTTTACGGGACGGATTCCCGCATTTTGATTGACCTCAGAGACTTGTGAATCAGATTTCCAGTCGGAGATCAGGTTTTCTATTCGTGTAATTTCAGCAATTACAATATCGATATTTTGTTCTGCGGTAAGGGAGTCTTTTGCAACGATCGAAATGTCAAAACGTCCTCCCATGAGTAGTGTAGTTCTTTTTCGTAAAACTTGTGCATTACTGGTCAGACCACCTAGTATTAGCAGTAAAAACAAGTAAGGAGTAAGAATTGATTTTTTGATTGACATTGAAATTTATTTTACATTTTAAACGAAAATCAGGTGCAATAATTCATTAGTAACAATCGCTCAAAAGCTGACCGTTTTTCTTGTATTCAGAAAGATTCTTGACATTTCTTTCGAGACACAATTGATCGAGAATTGCTTCGACATCCTGCTGCATGGCAAGTGAACCGCAAATCATAATAACACCGCCTTTTTGCAATAAGTGGATAAAGAAATCAGCATCACGTTTGATGAGATCCATCACATAAAAATGCTCGTTTTCGCGGGACAGAGCCAGATGAAAACTATGCAGTTTTTGTTTCTGAATCATTTCGGTAGTAAACTTTTTATAACCCGAAACCGTTTCCGTTTCCATACGGAATCCTGAATATAAATGTATTTCTGTCTTGGCTTTATTTTGCTCAATCATTCCAAGAAAAGGAGCAATACCCGTTCCGTTTGAAATAAAGGCAGCCTGAGGTATTTTTTTAGGAAAATGGAACGCTTTATTGTTGATGATTCTGGCTTTTATCACATTTCCGGGTGCCAGAGCGTTTAGAAAACCTGAGCCTAATCCGTGTGGATGTAGTTTAACTACTAATTGTATGTTTCCGGAATGACTTCCGATGGAGTAGAGACGTTCCCTGCTGTCGTTAGCCGGATAAATAGCCAATAAGTCACCAGAAGTAAATTTAGCCCTCATGTTGGCGCGCAAGGTGATCAGGAAAGTCTGCTCGGTTTCGGAAATAAGCGTTTTGTCCAGAACCATTAATTTTTGCAGTCCTTTCGGAACATGATTGTAAAGCGAAGGAGTTGTCGACAATGAAATTTCCATCTTAGCACTCCACAGTCTGATCCAGTTCACAAATTCAACTGCCGATTTATCATTTATCGTCTGAACATCTAATAAACGTTCCGCCCAATTTTGATTTTCTAACTGTTTGTCAATTTCGAAAGCAAAACCGCAAAAATCAGGATAGGAATTTGAACCGAATCCTACTACAGAATAAGTGATTTTTTGCTGTTGCGAGTATTTCTTTAAAAGGGATATAAATTTATTTCCATTCGAAGGCGCATCTCCCAATCCGTGGGTAGAGGAGAAGACAATCAGATGTTCTGCTTTTGGAAAAGCAGTGTAGCTGTTCAATTCGGTAATAAATGCTTTTTTGCCCTGATCGATCAATTGTTTGAGAACAGCATTGGCAAATCGTAAAGAACTTCCATTTTCTGAACCGACAAGCAATATAAATTCACTTTCATTGGCTTTGAATTTATTTTTGATTCGGCTAGACCTTCTTTTTAAGGTAATTGCAAAACCCGAATAGATAAAAAAGAGGATGTTAATGCTGGCAATAGCAAGTACAAAAGCCCAAATTCCGTTGGCTCTTCCGGTATGAAGATCAAGGCTTAAGTCTGAAAACTGGGCTGTCATTGGAGAAAGTTTTTTTCCAACAATAGCACCGGTTACCTGATTGACTTCAATTTCACGGTCTTTTAACTCTATGATATAATATTCTTCCGGATCATCTGTAAAAGGAAATTCAATTTGTTTGACGTCCGCCAAAAGAGTATGTTTGAAAACAGAAGTTTCTTTTTCTTCTTTGGAAATAACAGCTTTGACCACTTTGACTTTTTCCTGATCTTTTTTATCCATGAAGAAATTGAATTTTTCCAGAGATAAATACGTTCCCGTAAGTGCAATAATCAAAATCGGAATTAGTGCCAGTCTTCCCAGAATAACATGGTAGTATTGTGCGAAATATTCTTTAACTACTTTAGAGAAAAAATTACGAATGCCTCTTTGTCGGTTTAAAACCAATGCAAAACCCGAAATTGCAATTAAAACGAGTAAAAAGGAAATAACACCAACAAAAAATCGTCCCGTTTCATGAAGAAACAAAGAACGATGGAATCCTGTAACCCATTGAATAAATTCACTTTTTTTCAGGGGTGTTCCTAATTTTTTACCGGTTTTAGGATCAATATAAGCGTTAACGTCATTGCCCTCTTCATCAATAGCCTGTAGGGTTACAAATTGATTGTGATCGATACTTATGGTAGTGATTTCAGAATAATTCTTTTTGAGTACGGTAAGAGCTTCTTCCAATGTGATCTTATCAAAATTCTCAGCCCGGTACGGAAGTGTTTTTTCCTGCATCGCATCAACAGCCAGTATAGTACCTGTTGCCGAAGCGAGGATTAAAAATAGAGAAGAGAATAAAGCAAGAGCCAGGTGCGCGTAACGCCAAAAAGAAAGAGTCATTGAATGTAATCTATAATGTAATCAAATGTAAGCGTTTTTTTCGCCACAGATTAAAAGGATTTGATTTTGTTGAAACTTTGTAGAATCTGTGGCTGTTCTTTTTAAAGAAATTAATTTAATAGTGAACCGTACGATTACTACAATTAAATTTTGTTTAATCTCACATATCTGATATAACCTTTTCCTTCTGTCTTGTCTGCCAATCCTTGAGTAGTAAGTGGAATTTCTAAATCACTTACGTAATATTTCTGATCTTCTACAGCCGATTCAAATCTTAGTTTATATCCTTTATTTATTTTAGAATCTTCTATTTCAATGGTGGTGATACTTCGGTCTCCACCTGTAACAGAAGCTCCTGTTTTTGCACTGATATCAGCAGGTTTTGAAGTTTGAAATTTATTCCATTCTTTCAATGATTTGTACCATTTTTTGTCGTCACCCATTACGTAAAGTGTTTTCTCGTATTCTCCTTTTGGATTGATAAGTGAAACAACGATGTAAGCACCTTCTCCCATATAATTAGCCATTTGAAGCATACATTTGTATTTGCTTTGTGCTGCAGACTGAAAAGAGATCAAGCAGATTAATGCTGCTGTAAGGGCTATTTTAAATATTGATTTCATTTTTTTTAGATTATTAGATCTTTAGATTGTTAGATTGTTGGATTATCAGGTTTTTGAAACATGAAACATGAAACATGAAACTTGAAACATGAAACTTGAAACATGAAACTTGAAACTTGAAACATACAGTTTTTAGCTGTTACTTTAAAAAGTCAATAGAAACATTGTTTTTGGTTAACGATTCGTTTTCTTTTGCTAAAGCATAAGCACTTTCGTCAAATTCCGTGTTGATGTCTTTTTTAGCACCAATGGATAAAAGATACTTTAAGATAGAGTCGTCTTTGGCAACCATAGCTGCTTTGTGTAAAGCGGTTAATCCATCCTTGTTTTTAGCATTAACGTCAATGTTTAAAGGAGCTAATTTTTTTACCAGAGTCAGGTCATTTTTAGCAATGGCAGAATGGTACAGTGAACTTCCGTCTTTTTGTACAGCTGCTAAGTTTAGTCCTTTTTCCTGAAGTAATTTTATTTTTGCTTCGAATGGATCTTGAGCAGCATTGGCTTCACGGCCCATCGGACGGTAAGATTGTACCAAATATACTCCCAAATTGTTTCCGTCTTTGTCTTTTTCATTTACATCAGCACCTTTGCTCAATAAAGTAGCAACTGCTTCCGGTGCTCCTGATCTTACGGCGAAAGTCAATGCCGATTCACCTTTGGCGTTTTGCAGATTGATGTTTTTGGTAACCGGTAATAATTTATCTAATGCAGCAGTTTCTCTTGCTCCTGCAGCAATCATTAATGGTGTATTTCCGTCTTTGTCGATTTTGTTAGCATCAACACCTTTGGCTAAAAAGTAAGCAATGATCTCTCCCTGGTTGGGTTTATTTGCCAATAAGTGAAGTACATTTTCTCCGGACTTACTGGTCGCAATAGCTTTTAATTTTACTTCTTCCACTAAATATTTGTAAGTTTCAAGAGTATTGGTTTCTCTACGTGAACCTTGTGCTGCGATTAGAAGCGCATTGTCAGTTGGTTTTACTTTTCGGTCTAAAAGTTTTTTTAGAAGAGTAATATTTCCTGTTCTTGCTGCATAATCGAAAGCAGTACTTCCGTTAGCATCAACATCCTTTAAAGACAATCCTTTTGATACTAAATAATCCGTCAAAACAAGGTCTTTGTCAGAGGCTACAGCCATTAGTAACAAATTGGCACCATCGGCATATTTTTTCTTTGGATCAATTCCGGCTTTGAAAAAAGCATCGTACAAAGCAGTATTGGTTTGACCGTTTGAAGCAGCAAAAGCGATTGGAGTAGTACCGTGGCTGTCTTCCAGATTAATGTCAGAACCTTTTGCAATAAGGTAATTAACCAGTTCAAGATTTCCTCGGTAAGCTGCCCAATGCAGGTAAATACGATTGTCGTGAGTTAATTTAGCCGTGGTATTACCGGGCTGGTCCAATAAGAATTTTATAGAAGCGATAGGAGCATCATTGTTAATCGCAACAACAGTCGCATCAAAAGCATTAGCATTGGGTACTGTCGGACTATTTCCTTTTGCAATTTCAGCTTTAACGGCATTTACATCCGGTGCTGTTTTCCAAAAAGACTGTTCTAATAATATGTTTTTTTGCTGAGCACTAACAAAAAAAGAAGCGGCTAATGCAAAAGAGAGAAAGAAATTCTTTTTCATATTGTAAGATTTACTATTTTTTTAAAATGAGTTAGTTTTGGTACACTACTGAAATAGCTTGAGAAACACAATCTATTTAGAATAGTTAAAAATAACGCAAATGTAAAAATTAATATTAGTAAATCAATGTATTTGCTGAAGAAACTCCAATTTTAATCTTTTTTTAAGGATTAAAGACCGAAATGTTCAGAAAAGTAAAAGCCACAGTTTGCAGTCTCAGTTTGCAGTCTCAGTTTGCGGTCTCAGTTTACAGTCTCAGTTTACAGTCTCAGTTTGCAGTCTCAGTTTGCAGTCTCAGTTTACAGTCTCAGTTTACAGTCTCAGTTTGCAGTCTCAGTTTGCAGTCTCAGTTTGCGGTCTCAGTTTGCAGTCTCAGTTTACATTTTACCGGTTTTGTTAGGTGATTATTGTTTTCCTTTTTTTCCTTCGATGTTTGGCAAGAAACTGGTCAGAACACCAATTAAAGGTAAGAAAGCACAAATTTTAAAGACATATTCGATGCTGGTAGTGTCGGCAAGTTTTCCCAGTACGGCAGACCCTAATCCTCCCATACCAAAGGCTAAACCAAAGAAAAGACCGGCAATTAAACCTACTTTTCCGGGAACTAATTCAGTAGCGTAAACCAAAATTGCTGAGAAGGCAGAGGATATGATCAATCCAATAATTACCGATAAAATTCCGGTCCAGAAAAGCGAAACGTAAGGTAATAATAGTGTAAACGGAGCAACGCCTAAAATAGAAACCCAAATAATATACTTTCGTCCAAAACGATCGCCTAATGCACCACCAAACAACGTTCCGGCTGCTACTGCACCCAGAAAAGCGAAAAGATAAATCTGTGATTCCTGAACTGATAAATGAAACTTATCAATCAGATAAAATGTATAATAACTGGTCATACTGGCCATGTAGAAGTATTTTGAAAAGATCAGAACCAGTAAAATTCCCAAAGAAATTATTACTTTTCGCTTAGAAAGGGAGTGGTGTCTTTCTTCAGAAATAGCCGATTTGTTTTTTGCCTTCAGATTCAAATGTTCCTGATACCATCTGGCAATACCTGAAAGTATTACAATGCCAACAATAGCGGCCAAGCAGAACCATATAATGTTAAACTGTCCGTAAGGAACAACAATTATCGCTGCTAATAATGGTCCGATAGCACTTCCGGCATTTCCTCCCAGTTGAAAAATAGATTGGGCCAGACCTCTTTTTCCTCCTGAAGCCAGATGGGCAACCCTTGACGATTCGGGGTGAAATATAGACGAACCAATACCAATTAAACTTACCGCAAGTAAAATATTGACAAAGCTGGAAGCGACCGCAACTGCCGCAAGACCCACTAGGGTAAAGCCCATACCTATTGCCAGCGAATACGGACGAGGCTTTTTATCGGTATAAAAACCAATGAAAGGCTGTAGGATTGAGGCTGTTAGTTGATAGGTCAGGGTAATAAGTCCGACTTCAGTAAAACTCAAACTAAATTTAGTTTTTAAAATGGGGTAAACGGCCGGAATTACAGCTTGCAACATATCATTAATGAAATGCGTAAAACTGATCGTGAACAAAATGGAGAAAACGGTTTGCTGCGCTAATTGCTTAGAGTCTGTTAGGGTATTGGTAAAAGTAGTTTCTGTTTTCATAAGTAATAATAGATCAGATCATCTGATGAATATGGGTAAAAATTAGTAATTGATATGTCCTATAATTTTTGCGACAGTATTCCAGGCTTTTTTAGGATCCTGTGCAATAATATTTTCTAATAGTTGTTGGTGTACGGCTGATGTTTCCTGGAATATTTTCGTATCCCCATAAAGATGCAGGAATCCTTTTTTAAGATGTACGGAAGCAGATTTGTAAAGATCAGCCAGAATTTCATTTTTTGAAGCTTTTGCAATCGCAATATGAAATTGTATATCAGCTTCTACACATTCTTCCAGATTTCCTTCTTTGGCAGCGATCATTCTGTTGAGTAAATGCTCTTTCATTGCTGCGATATCGTCATCAGTTCTGTTGATTGCCGCTTTTTCAGCAATTTTCATTTCGAGTATTTGTCGAACTTCGTCCAGGTCCTGAACATTGGCGCGCATGATACGCTGATCCATTGGTTCGCGTGTACTGGTTAATCGCTCTACAAAAGTACCTACACCTTGTTGTATACGTAAAAAACCTGAGTTAGCAAGCAATTTCATCGCCTCACGTATAGACGAACGACCCACACCAAAACTTTTCATCAACTCAGCTTCAATGGGTAGTTTTTCATTAATTTTATAATGACCCAAGGTGATTTGCTCCTGTATTTTGGAGGCAACTTCTTCTGCAAGTGATTTTTTTTGGATTAGTGTTTTCATGCGTAGTATTCACATCATCTGATGATCGCAAAAATAAAAGAATAATTGTAGAATCAACCATTATTAAGTCTTTTTTATGATTTAATTGGTGAGCTGCTGATAGGGAATTGGGGCGGTTTTATGGGTTGTTGGTTGCTTTTCAGTTTGTTATGTTTGGATGTGGTTTCGTTTTAATTTGAATCTCTTAACAATAAAATTGTATAACTTTTCGGGTGAATTATATAAAGTTTTTCAATTTAAATTACAGAAATTTGATGTTGATACCCAAATATCATTTTTTAACTAAATCTACTATATATGAAAAATCTAAAACACATTGTGCTTCTTTCGGGCGTATTCTTTACTTTTCTGAGCTGTTCAAATGACAAAGAAACGCCATCTAATCCCGGTACGATTACAAATCCTGTAGAAGGTAATCCTGCGAATACGGCTTACAAACCTGCTTTTATAGGGCAAACTCGTACCAATGGTGTACAGACCAATACGGCATTTGAAGCTAAGGTTATTACAAGTGCGCTTACAAGCCCTTGGGGAGTTAAAAGTCTTCCGGATGGCCGTTTGTTAGTTACACAAAAAGGAGGTACTATGCGCATTGTTACAACTGCGGGAGTGATAAGTGACCCAATTACCGGTATTCCTGCTGTAAATGCAGGAGGGCAGGGTGGCTTGTTGGGCTTATGTCTGGATCCTGAGTTTGCATCAAACAGAATGATTTATTGGGTATTTTCAGAAGCTACTGGTGGAGGAAATAACACGGCAGTGGCCAAGGGAAAATTATCGGCTAATGAGAAAACAATAGAAGGAGCGACGATTATCTACAGAGCAAAGCCTGCCAATGCCAGCACCCTTCATTATGGAGGACGTATTTTGTTTGATAAGACAGGTAATTTGGTAGTTAGCACCGGAGAACGTTCGGTTTTAGAAACAAGACCTTTGGCACAATCGATTACATCAGGTCTTGGTAAGGTGGTAAGAATTACAAAAGAAGGTCAGCCGGCATCAGGAAATCCAACTTTTAGTCAGGC
Source organism: Flavobacterium sp. UGB4466 (assembly GCF_903469665.1). Classification (GTDB taxonomy): domain Bacteria; phylum Bacteroidota; class Bacteroidia; order Flavobacteriales; family Flavobacteriaceae; genus Flavobacterium; species Flavobacterium lipolyticum. The sequence continues at coordinate 33,466 of NZ_CAGKLC010000040.1, forward strand.
AGGAGCATTGCCTGAATTGTATACTTACGGACACAGAAATCCTCAGGGATTGGCGCTTCACCCGGTTAGCGGTGAAGTTTGGCTTTCGGAACATGGACCACGAGGAGGTGATGAAATCAATCGCTTAAAGGCTGGTGCAAATTACGGATGGCCGACTATTACTTACGGAATTGAATACAGCGGAGAAAAAATAGGCGCAGGAATTCAGCAGCAGGACGGTATGGAACAGCCGGTTTATTACTGGGATCCGGTAGTTTCGCCAAGCGGTATGACGTTTTACAGCGGTAATCGCGTTCCGGAATGGCAGAACAATCTTTTTATTGGGGCTTTAAGCGGAATGCATATCGTGCGTCTTGCTATAGAGAATAATAAAGTTGTGGGTGAAGAGAGGCTTTTGGTGTCAGAGAATCAACGGTTCAGAGATATTACTCAAGGAAATGACGGGGCTTTATATGCGGTTACGGATGGTGGCAGGTTGTATAAGATTGATAAAAAGTAACTTTTGAGTTTTGAATATTAGGAATAAAAAATGGTGCTGAGAGGCGCCATTTTTTGTTGGTATAAAAGTATTTTTTTTAGATTTTTAGATTGTTAGATTGTTAGATTGTTGGATTTTAGATTAGCGATTACAGATTTTTAATTTTTGACTTTTAATTTTTAATTTAAGATTGTTGATGACATTGTCCGTTTGATAGTAATGGTTTTAAGACGCGCAACACGCTTTTAGTCTATTATTTTGATAGGTTAATAAAAGTTTTACTCGTTTTTGTCTTGAAATTAAAAATAACTCATTAAATTTGCCGCATCAATGAGAAAAAAGAACCATAATACAAGCTATTGTAACAGCAACATGATGATGTGCTGTGGCCCTGTTATGAGGTTAATTGATCTGGCTTACCTATAAAATAATAGTATTTATTTAAGAAGCCTTTCATGATTTTTTGAGAGGCTTTTTTGTTTTTAAACTTGAATTACGGAATGATTGAATTAAAAAATGTCACTAAGAATTTCCATCAGAAGGATCGAATAGTTTCTGCCTTATCGGATGTATCACTTAGGGTTCCACCCGGGAAAATTTTTGGTGTAATAGGAACATCGGGAGCAGGAAAAAGCACCTTAATTCGATGTGTGAATTTGTTGGAAAGACCCACTTCGGGAGAAATTATTGTAGACGGAAAAGCATTAATGCAATTGTCTAATGCCCAACTGGCGGTAGAGAGAAGACAGATTGGAATGATTTTTCAGCATTTTAACTTGCTTTCGTCTCGTACAGTTTTTGAAAATGTTGCCTTTCCTCTGGAGCTTGTGGGAGCTTCTAAAGCTGAAATCAAAAGTCGTGTTTTAGAATTATTGGAATTGGTAGGTTTGAAAGAAAAGGCAAGTGATTATCCGGCAAGTCTTTCGGGCGGTCAAAAACAAAGGGTTGCCATTGCACGTACGCTGGCCAATAATCCCAAAGTACTTTTATGTGATGAGGCTACAAGTGCACTGGATCCTGCGACTACAAGATCGATTTTAAATTTACTGAAAGACATTAACCGTCGTTTGAACATTACCGTTCTTCTAATTACGCACCAAATGGAAGTCGTGAAATCGATCTGTGATGAAGTAGCGGTAATCAGTCACGGAAAATTAATAGAGCAGGGAAGTGTTGGAGAAATTTTTGCTGATCCGAAACACGAACTGACCAAAGAATTTATTGCTTCGTCTTTGCATCTTGATGTTCCACAGATCTATCAGGAAAGGCTGCGAAAGGAAGATGGTGAAGGACTGAACCCGCTCTTGAGACTTGAAATGACGGGTAAATCGGTTAACGAGCCTGTTATTTCGGAGGTTTCGCGTTTGTTTGATACCAATTTTAAGATTGTAAGCGCGCAAATGGATCAGGCAGGAGAAGTTAATTTTGGTGTGATGCTGATCGAATTGTCAGGTAAACGTGAAAATTATGATGCTGCAATCCAGTATTTTATTTCAAAACATATTAAAACAGAAATCATAGGTTATGTCTGAATCCATTATTGAATTATTATTAAAAGGTACTTGGGAAACCATAGTGATGACTTTTGTCTCTGGTTTTTTTGGTTTTCTGCTTGGACTACCAACAGGTGTTTTGCTTTTTCTGACCCGAAAAAATCAAATTTTAGAACAGCCGGTTTTGAATCGGTTTTTATCGGTTTTGGTGAACGTTTTTCGTTCGATTCCGTTTATCATCTTAATTGTATGGATGATTCCATTTACACGAGCGCTGGTAGGAACTTCTATTGGTGTAAGTGCAGCATTAGTCCCGTTAAGTATTGGGGCAGCTCCTTTTATTGCAAGATTGGTAGAGAATAGTCTTTTGGGACTTCCGTCAGGGCTAATCGAGGCAGCAAGGGCATTGGGGGCAACACCTTTGCAAATCGTATTTAAAGTGTTGCTTCCGGAAGCTTTACCATCTTTAATCAATGCCGCTTCCATTACTTTAATCACACTTGTGGGATATTCTGCTATGGGTGGAGCAGTTGGAGCAGGTGGTTTAGGACAGGTGGGGTATCAGTACGGCTATATCGGTTATGATGCTGTAACGATGAACTCGGTATTGGCTTTACTGGTTGTTCTGGTATTCCTGATTCAGTTTGCAGGTGATGCATTGTCTAAACGATTTGATCATAGATAACGTTTAATTGAGAGTAAAGAAGAAAGAGTTAAAATTATAAATAGTAGAAGGATGAATAATAAACTAAATTTTTTAAAATTTGCAGGAATTGTGGCACTGTCAATTGTGGTGTCCAATTGCGGAAAAAGTAAAAGTAACGATCCGCACCATATTAAAGTTGGTGTTGCTGCCGGTCCGGAATATGTGGTGGCTCAGGCAGCTCAAAAAGTGGCCAAAGACAAATACGGTCTTGAAGTAGAATTGGTTTCTTTTAACGATTATGTGATTCCAAACGAAGCGTTGAGTCAAGGTGATATTGATGTGAATGCTTTTCAACACAAACCTTATTTAGACGAGCAATCGAAGCAGCGCGGATACAAACTGGCGATTATTGCCAAAACCTTTATTTATCCAATTGCCGCTTATTCTAAAAAGATCAAAAACCTTTCGGAATTGAAAAACGAAAGCACAATCATTATTCCAAATGACCCGACAAACGGAGGGCGTTCTTTGTTGCTTTTAGAGAAAAAAGGTTTACTGAAACTTCGCCCAAATGTTGGTTTATTACCTAAAGTAACGGATATCGTGGAAAATCCTAAGAATCTTAAAATATTAGAATTAGAAGCGCCGCAATTGCCACGTGCTTTAGACGATCAGAATGTTGCAATTGCGATTATCAATAATACTTTTGCTTCGCAGGCAGGACTGGTTCCGGCTCGTGATGCCCTGTTTGTAGAGGACAAAGATTCGCCTTACGTTAACTTAATCGTGAGCCGTGATGACAACAAAAAAGAAGAAAAAATAAAACAGTTTGTAGCAGCTTTTCAGTCAGCAGAAGTAGAACAAGCTGCGGTTCGTGAATTTAAAGGCGGAGCGGTAAAGGGCTGGTAAAAGTTTTTCTAGAAATATTAAGTAGGTCGGATAATTTTTTTTTAATCTGGTAAAACCTTGCAGTTTTATAATGCGCAATGATTTTTTAATCGTTGCGCATTTTTTTTGGCTAAAATCGACGTGGTGAAATCTGTTTTTCCATTGCTTTAAGATTTTGGGTTTGTTTAGTAGGCTTTTTTGTAATACTACCAAGTGTTACATAATTAAGCTTATTTATTTCATTAATGCTTCCAGTTGTTGATTTTGTTTGTGTTTGATTATTTTATTGTTTTAATTTTAATTAAGGAATTAACAAGAATAAAGATACTTTTTGAGGTATAGAAATTAACTGTTTGATTTGATCCAGCCATTTAATTAACCACAAGATTAAAACGAAAAGCCTTATGAAAAAATGCTATCTGTTACCTATGTTAATTTTATCCTTCTTTGCCTATTCTCAGGACATTCTCTGGGAAAAATCATACGGAGGGCAGCATGCCGATTATTTGTTTGACGCGCAGCCCACAGCCGATTATGGTTTTGTCCTGGCAGGTAGTTCCTTATCTAACAAGACCGGAAATAAAGACGATGATAATCATGGGGATCTGGATTACTGGATCTGGAAAATGGGTGAAAAAGGAGAACTGGTCTGGCAAAAAAGCATTGGCGGAAGCGGCTGTGATTTGCTTCAGAGCATTAAAAACACCAGAGACGGCGGTTTCATTCTGGCTGGGACTTCTGACTCAGGAGTAGGCTTTCAAAAGAAAGATAGTTGCAAAGGCATTACTGATTTTTGGGTCATCAAATTAGATGCATCGGGTAGTGAACAATGGCAAAGAACTATTGGAGGTACAGGGAAGGATGAACTCTTATGTGCTTTTCAAACCAAAGACGGAGGTTATATGTTAGGAGGTTCATCCAGTTCCGATTATTCAGGTAATGGACTTACCGGAACAAACGGAATTTCTAAGCCCACCACAAAAGCGGCTCAGTTTAATAAATTAGAGAAATGCCGTGGCAATATGGATTACTGGATTGTTAAACTGGACCAACAGGGCGATGTCGAATGGCAAAAGACCTATGGAGGAAGTTATAGCGATGTGCTGAGGAGTATGGAACAAACCACAGACAACGGATACATACTGGCAGGTTATTCCAATTCGCCCGTTTCAGGCGATAAAACTGAAAACAACAAAGGAATAGGAGATTACTGGATTCTTAAAATAAATGATACCGGTGAAATTCAATGGCAAAAGACCTATGGAGCCGAAGGAGACGATCAGCCTTATGTCATTCATCAGACTGCCGATGGCGGTTATATTGCGGGCGGAAACTCCAACAGCAAAAATGCTTTGACCACACTGGGCGGCATAGTAGGCAACGGGACCGATTACTGGATCCTGAAACTCGATAAAGACGGAGGTGTGGTATGGAGTAAAACCTATGATTTTGGAAAAACAGACATCCTGACCTCATTGGTAGAAAACCAAGATCAAAGTTATCTCATAGGCGGTTATGCGCAAAGCGAAAGCAGGCGTCCGCGTGAAGGGATCGTAGCCAAAGCACTTAACGCTGTCAGTAAAGAAAAAGAAGGTATTAACGACTATATCGCGATGAAAATAGACGATAAAGGCGAAGAAATCTGGAACAAAACCGTAGGCAGTGCCGGCGAAGATATCCTCAGGAAGTTAATCGAAACCCGGGACGGAGGTTATCTGATGGCAGGAACTTCTAATTCGGCAGCCTCAAGAGATAAAAACGGCAGTATGGGAGGTAATGATTTTTGGGTAGTAAAGCTCAAAGACAAAACCAAAGTAGAAAAGGTAAAATCCAGTACCGAAGTCATTCCGAATCCTGCAGCTACCTATACCAACATCATCATCGGTTATGATTTTAAAGAAGGTACCGCCACTTTGATCGATATCGCCGGACGTACTTTGCAGGAATTCGACATCAACAGCAGGACCGTTCCCGTTAATCTAAGCCAGTACCCTGAGGGAATCTACATCATCAAAGTCAGAACAGATGTGAAAACAGAATCTGTAAAAGTGATTAAAAGTGGACGATAAATTAAATAATCAAAAAAATCAATAAGATATGCAAATGAAAAAATCCTTCATTCCTTTTTTGATTTTCGTTTTATTATTAAGTATTTCGAAAACAGTAGCGCAAAATGATGCTGATAGACAACCACAAATTACACCTCCATATCCTGCAACTGCTGATTTAGGGAATTATGGTAATGTTCCTGTTGGACTTTTTACAGGTTCACCTTCAGTAAATTTAGAATTATATACACTTAAAGAAGGTGGAAATACAATTCCTCTGTCGATGTCTTATAATTCAAATGGCGTTCAGGTAGATGCAATTCCCAGACAGCTTGGTATAGATTGGAATTTAATAGCTACTGGAGTAATTACTAGAAGTGTAGTGGATCAGCCGGATGATGAAATAGCTTTTTATAATGTTAATGCCTCATTGATTGATTGCATTCCAAATGATACCGCTAGGAATATAGCGGGAGCAAATCAGGTTGATACGGAGAAAGATGTTTTTAGTCTGAATGCATTTGGGTTGTCTGTCAAATTTATATTTGCAGATGATAGAAGAAATACAATCCAAATTGAACAGAGTAAAATTAAAATTGTTTACGAAGGTGGTTTTTTTACTGTCATAGACGTTGATGGAACTGTCTATACTTTTGGAGGAACGAATGCTGTTGAAGAGTCACTCAGCAGAAATGAAGGAGTTTCAGGCCCTGTTCCCCCAGTACAATATAACACCGCCTGGTATCTTACTAAAATTCAAAAGCCAGGTGGAGTATCACCAGTAGTTTTTTCTTATTCTCAAGAATGGATGAGATTTTACAGCTCTTATTTTCAAAAAGCAGTATCAACTCAACAGAATATACGTAGTACAGGTTATATGAGTGGTATTTCCCAACCAAGAACTCAGACGTATAAGAACAAACAATATCATAAAACATCATTATTAAAAGAGATAAAAATTAATAATAAGAAAATAATTTTTGATTATGATTATAAAAATCCGCCTGCGGAATTTCAGAGCCATAATTCAAAACAACTGATTTCTATTAAGGTTTATAATGACACTATCAATTTAGCAAATTCTCTAATTAAAAAAATCGATTTTAATTACGATCAAATAACACCATCCAATATTGGTGCTAATGGGTATACCAATGT
>NZ_CAGKLC010000041.1 GCF_903469665.1 Flavobacterium sp. UGB4466
AAATTGTATTATTTCAGTTAGTTAAAAGTTTTTTTAAGCAATGATCTGATTTTACTTTTTTATATTTGGCATTTGCTGAAATAAAAATGGTAAGAACTAAAAATGTAGCTGAATAAGTACATAAAATTCAGAAATAATATTTAGCTTAGCCAAACATTAGAAAAAGATTAAATATTGGATTAACGTATTTAATGTTTAAAAGAATAAAGAGAATAATAAAAAAATATAGAACAGTATGTCTGGATTATTAGCTGTTATAGGTAAAGGTAAAGACCCGCAACTCGTAAAAGAACTTTCTGCAAGAATGTCGCATCGTGGTCCTGATGAAAGTGATTTGCATATTATGGAAAATGGCAGTATCATTTGCCATGAAAGTTTGTCGATTATTGATTTAAAATCAGGTAAGCAGCCTATTCAGGGAACTAACAAGGCCTGGATGGTGCATGATGGAGAGATTTACAACTATCAGGAACTAAAAGACACAGTCTTAAAAGGGCATACCTTCAGAACAAAATCAGATTCAGAAGTTATCGTGCATTTGTACGAAGAACTTGGGCATAAGTTTTGTCATATGCTGGATGGTGATTTTGCTTTTGTAATTGTTGATGGAGATAATTATATAGCAGCCAGAGATGCAGTTGGTGTAAAACCGTTGTATTATGGACTGGATGAGAGAGGGAGAATTTATTTCTCATCAGAAATGAAGTCCATTTCAGATCAGTGCAAATCCTTTTCAACTTTTCCTCCGGGGCACTATTATACAGGGAAAACCGGTTTTGTAAAATACTACAATCCCGAATATGAAGACCACTCCAAAGCCAATCAAAAATTAGATTTAGATTTAATTCGGAATACTTTAATTGAAGCAACCCGTAAACGTTTAATGAGCGAAGTTCCTGTGGGAGTATTACTTTCAGGAGGATTAGATTCTTCATTAACGTCAGCGATTGCTGCGCGATTATTGAAAGAAAACGGAGAAAAACTGCATTCGTTTTCTATCGGATTAGATGCTGATGCACCTGATAATAAAGCGGCAAGATCTGCGGCAGCATTTTTAGGGACGGAACATCACGAAATCTATTTTACAGTTGAAGAAGGAATTGAGGTTTTAGAAAAAGTAATTTATCATATTGAAACTTATGATATTATCTCGGTACGATCTGGAGTGCCATTGTATTTGTTGTCAAAGGTAATTGCTGATAAAGGAATTAAAGTAATTCTTTCCGGTGAAGGTGCCGATGAGGTTTTTGGAGGTCATTTGTATTTTAGAAATGCACCATCAGCAGAGGAATTTCAGGATGAAACTATCGAAAGAGTACAAAAATTGTTTACTGCTGATTTACTGCGTGCCGATAAAATACCAATGGCACATGGACTAGAAGCGAGAATTCCGTTTTTGGACAAAGAATTTTTAGAAGCGTCAATCCGAATCAAAACCATAGAAAAACAACCCAAAACATACGATGGAATTGAAAAATACATTTTGAGAAAAGCTTTTGATACACCAGACGACCCTTATTTGCCAGAGGAAGTTTTATGGAGGCAGAAAGAACAGTTTTCGGATGGAGTGGGATACAACTGGGTAGATGAATTGATTGAATTCTGCGCGGGACAGGTTTCAGACGAACAGCTTGCAGGAGCAAGTGCAGAATTTCCGTATAATTCACCAACAACTAAGGAAGCTTATCTGTACAGATCGATTTTTCATAAATTCTATCCACAAGTTAGTTCAGCACAAACCGTTAGAAAATGGATACCGAAATGGCAGGAAAATCAGGATCCGAGCGGAAGAGCTAATGCAGCGCACGTCAAAGCAGGTGTTGAAGCTTCGAGAGCAGGAATTGTTGCTTAAAGTATGAAAGGAGCGCTGCTTCTTAATAGATGGAACACAATCATTATTGAAAATAAGTTTTAAAAAATCCGGAAAGACATGTCAAATGTAGTTCCGGATTTTTTTATGATTTGAAAGAAGAAAAACTTTTAGTTACCAAAACTCAAATTCCAAAACCCGAAACCCGAAACCCGAAACCCGAAACCTGAAAATTTAAGATCTGAATCCTTGAACATTTCTAAAAACTAAGTTAATTGTCGCTCTTTGTGTTTAGGAAAAATATTATATTTGGTTACCATTAATAACTAACCATTTTAAACTTTATCTATGAGAAACTTATTGCTTAGCAGTGTTTTGTGCTGCTCACTAGCTTCATTAAGTCCGGTGTATGCACAAAAAACTGACCTGCCAAAATATATTAAAAATGTCGAAGGAGTAAAAGAATATTCTCTGAATAACGGATTGAAAGTGCTCTTGATTCCGGATGCTTCCCAAAGTAATATGGTGGTAAATATTGTCTACAATGTTGGCTCCAGAAACGAAGGTTACGGAGAGAAAGGGATGGCTCACTTATTGGAGCATATGCTTTTTAAGAGTACAAAAAATTTAGGGGACATTAAAAAAATGCTTTCTGAAAAAGGAGGCGCTGCTAATGGTACAACCTGGCTGGATCGTACCAATTATTATGAAGTTTTTCCATCGAATGATGAAAATCTGAAATGGAGTATTGAAATGGAAGCAGACCGAATGATCAATGCGACTATTTTACAGACCGATTTAGATAAAGAATTTTCTGTAGTTAGAAACGAGTTTGAAATAGGTGAAAACAACCCTGACGGTGTTTTACAGGAAAGAATACTTTCTTCGGCTTATTTGTGGCACAATTACGGAAAAAGTACCATTGGAAGTAAAGAAGATATTGAACGCGTAAAAGCAAACAGATTAAGAGTTTTCTATGAGAAATATTATCAGCCGGATAATTCAACCCTGATAATTGCCGGAAAATTTGATGAGAAAAAAGCACTGCAGTATGTAGGTCAATATTTTGGAAGTATTGCAAAACCTAAAAGAGTTTTGGATAAAACGTATACGATAGAGCCGGCACAAGATGGCGAAAAGTACGTGGAGCTGAAAAGAGCCGGAGACAGTAAAAATATCGGAGCATTGTATCACACTGCAGCCTATGCAGATAAAGACTATGCAGCAATTGATGCTTTGGGTGAAATTTTAACAGCAGATCCGTCGGGTTATTTGTACAAATCATTGGTAGAAACTCAAAAGATTTCCAGTATTTATTATTGGCAGCCAACCACCAGAGATGCCAGTTTTGTGTATTTTGGAGTAGCTGTTCCTAATGATAAAGACGTTGTAGCAACAAAAGAACTGGTAAGAGCCGAACTGGATAAAATTGGATCAACCCAATACACGGATGAAGATGTAAGCAGAGCAAAAGCTAAGATTATTAAGCAAATTGAAGGGGTTAAAAATAATACCATTTCTTTTGCTATAAATCTTACCGAAATTGTGGGGGCAGGCGATTACAGATTAGGTTTCCTGTATAGAGATGCAATCGAAAAACTTACAAAAGAAGACATACAAAGAGTTGCGGAAAAGTATTTTAAAAGTAACAACAGAACTGTCGGAGTATTTATTCCTTCAAAAGACGAACAAAGAGTTAAACCGGTCGAATATACTGACGAGCAATTAGCGGCTTTTACTAAAGACTACAAAGGAAAAGCACTTGAAAAAGAAGCGGCTCCGTTTGAAACTTCTATTAAGAATCTGAAACAAAATTTTGTTGAAGGAAAGCTAAGTAATGGTGCTAAGTATGGCTTGATTAAAAAAGAAATTAAAGGAGGAAAAGTTCAGGCAGCGTTTAAATTTCCGGTAAGTAATGAAAAGGATTTGTCCGGAAAATCAGATGTTGGTGCCATTTTGGCTCAATTGTTAAAGACCGGTACCACCACCCGTACAAAAGAACAAATTACTGATCGTTTAGATCTTCTGAAATCAAGTTTATCATTTGGTTTTTCAGGACAAACATTAACGGTAAGTGTCAGCACCTATAAAGAAAGTTTTAAGGAAGTAATGGAAATCTTAGGAGATTTATTGACTAATGCTACTTTTCCGCAAAATGAGTTAACCAAAACAATCAGTGAATACAATACCTACTTAGAATCGAATTTAAATGACCCTAATTCTCTGGCCTTTATTGAAGTTTCAAGACAAACCTCTAAATATCCAAAAGAGAGTATTTTCTACACTGCGACCGTCCAGGAACAAATTGATGCTTACAAAAAGATAAAACAGCCGGAACTTATTGATTTCTATAAAAACATTTTAGGGGGAAATAATGGAGTAGGGACTGTAGTGGGAGATTTAGAAGCCAAATCTACAGCTCAGATTTTAGAGAGTACTTTTGGTAAATGGAATTCCAAATCAAAATATGAAAGAGCAATACCGACTTATTTTGAAACACAGAAAGCCGATAAAGAGTATATTACTCCTGATAAAGAAAATGCGGTTGCTGTGGGTAAAATCAGTTTTAAAATGACTCAGAAAGATGCTGATTATCCTGCTTTTGTGATGGCTAATGAAATGTTAGGAAACGGAGGTTTTCTAAGCGCAAGAATACCGATGCGATTGAGAGAAAAAGAAGGAATCAGCTATGGAGCAGGATCGTTCGTAAATGTACCCATCACCAATGATGTTTCGTATTGGGCTTATTACGCATTTTTAAATCCAACGAAGAAAAATGCCGTTGAGATTGCGGCAAAAGAAGAAATTGCAAAAGCATTAAAAGAGGGCTTCACAGCAGAAGAGTTAAAATCAAATCTTGTGAGTTGGCTTAATGAAAGAAAAACCCGATTGGGAGATGACGGAACTTTAATGGATTTGACGAATACTTATCTGCAATACGGAGTTCCTTTGGAAGATTATGATACTCTTGAAGCTAAAGTTAAAGCCTTGAAAATCGAAGAGGTAAATGCGGTTGCGAAAAAGTACTTAAGTTTAGATAAAATGACTTCTGTTTATGTTGGAGATTTTAATAAAAAACAATAAAGATTAGAAAAATCAATTTAAAAAATCCAAATTCCATTTTCAAGGAGTTTTAAATTCATGGAAACCGAAATGCATTTTATAATGTTATTTCGGTTTTTTTATACGGTTTAAAAAATAGGCGTTTTGCAATTTAGGCTCTATAAAAGCAATTGATTTTTTGCTGCATTCTAAATTTTTCGAATTTGGAATTTAAGGAAATTGGAATTTAAGTCTTCTTTTAAGCATATTTTTAGGTTTTTCAGACAATTGTGTTGATAACTTAAGTGCTTTAAATCGGAATTTTATGAGTATATAATTTGCGTTTTTATATATTTGCGTGTTAGACAATAAATACATTTTTAGAATAAATTATATGAGCGAAGAAATCAAGAAGAACAATTATTCAGCAGATAGTATTCAGGCATTAGAAGGAATGGAGCACGTAAGAATGCGTCCATCGATGTATATTGGAGATGTGGGAGTTCGAGGGCTTCATCATTTGGTTTATGAAGTTGTAGATAACTCTATTGATGAGGCGATGGGAGGGCATTGTGATACCATTGGTGTTGCCATAAACGAAGACGGATCAGTAACAGTTGAGGATAATGGTCGTGGTATTCCGGTTGATTTACATAAAAAAGAAGGCGTTTCGGCACTTGAAGTTGTAATGACTAAAATTGGAGCCGGAGGTAAATTTGATAAAGATTCTTATAAGGTTTCCGGAGGTTTGCACGGAGTAGGGGTTTCGGTTGTAAATGCCCTTTCTGTCCATATGAAATCTACCGTTTTTAGAGAAGGGAAAATCTACGAACAAGAGTACGAAAGAGGTAAATCATTGTATCCGGTAAAACAAATCGGAGAAACAGAAAAAAGAGGTACACGTCAGACTTTTTACCCTGATAATACCATCTTTACGCAAACTACAGAGTTTTCTTATGATACTTTATCTGCTCGTATGCGTGAGCTTTCTTTCCTGAACAAAGGAATTACAATCACCTTTACAGATAAAAGAGAAGTAAATGAAAAAGGAGAATTCAGAACCGAAGTTTTTCATTCTACAGAAGGACTAAAAGAGTATATTCGTTACTTAGACGGTAACCGCGAGCCAATTGTTTCGCATGTAATTAGTATGGATCATGATAAAGGAGAAATTCCGGTTGAAGTGGCGCTGATTTACAATACAAGTTATACAGAAAATATTTTCTCTTACGTAAATAATATCAATACACACGAAGGAGGAACGCATTTACAAGGTTTTAGAAGTGGTTTAACAAGAACCCTTAAAAAATATGCTGATGCATCCGGAATGTTGGATAAGTTGAAATTCGAAATTGCGGGAGATGATTTCCGCGAGGGATTAACTGCTATTATTTCGGTAAAAGTTGCAGAGCCTCAATTCGAAGGTCAGACCAAAACAAAGTTAGGGAACAGAGAGGTAGTTTCTCCGGTTTCTCAGGCTGTTGGAGAGATGTTGGAGAATTATCTGGAAGAAAATCCAAATGACGCCAGAGTCATTATTCAAAAAGTAATTTTGGCTGCTCAGGCACGTCACGCGGCTAAAAAAGCCCGTGAAATGGTACAGCGTAAAACCGTTATGGGCGGTGGTGGATTACCAGGAAAACTTTCAGATTGTTCCGAGCAGGATCCTGCAAGATGTGAGGTTTACCTTGTCGAGGGAGACTCGGCGGGTGGAACGGCTAAACAAGGTCGTGACAGGAACTTTCAGGCAATTTTACCCTTACGTGGTAAGATTTTGAATGTGGAGAAAGCGATGCACCATAAAGTATTCGAAAACGAAGAGATTCGAAATATCTTTACTGCTTTAGGGGTAACAGTTGGTACTGCAGAAGACAGTAAAGCTTTAAATATTGAAAAATTAAGATACCACAAGGTAATCATCATGTGTGATGCGGATGTCGATGGTAGTCACATCTCTACCTTAATATTAACATTCTTCTTCCGTTTCATGAAAGAATTGATCGAAGAAGGTCACGTTTATATCGCTGCACCGCCTTTATACTTAGTTAAAAAAGGAAACAAAAAAGAATATGCGTGGAATGATGTTCAGCGCGATCAGGCCAACGAGAGAATGGGTGGAAGCGCCGCAATTCAGCGTTATAAAGGTCTTGGAGAGATGAACGCGGAGCAATTGTGGGAAACAACAATGGATCCGAATTTCAGAACTCTGCGTCAGGTAACCATTGATAGTTTGGCTGAAGCTGACAGAGTTTTCTCTATGTTAATGGGAGATGAAGTTCCGCCGCGTAGAGAATTTATCGAGAAAAATGCAGTTTACGCTAATATCGATGCGTAATAAATTTTAACCATCAATTCGTTTAATTGTTTAAATTTACTTAAACGATTAAACGAATTGTCGATTTATCAAACAAACAAATTAATTAATAACCGATAAAGTATAAAATATGAAAGTTACCATTGTAGGAGCAGGAAATGTTGGAGCTACCTGTGCAGATGTTATTTCTTATAGAGGAATTGCAAGCGAAGTAGTGTTGTTGGATATTAAAGAAGGTTTTGCCGAAGGGAAAGCGTTGGATATTATGCAATGTGCCACAAATACAGGTTTTAATACCAAAGTATCTGGGGTGACCAATGATTATTCTAAAACTGCCGGAAGTGATGTAGTAGTTATTACATCTGGAATTCCAAGAAAACCAGGAATGACCCGTGAAGAATTAATAGGTATAAATGCAGGAATTGTAAAAACAGTTACCGAAAACGTACTAAAATATTCTCCGGATACTATTATAGTTGTAGTTTCTAATCCAATGGATACGATGACGTATTTGGCATTGAAATCGACCGGAGTACCAAAAAACAGAATTATTGGTATGGGTGGAGCGTTAGACAGTTCTCGTTTCAGAACCTATCTTTCACTAGCTTTAGATAAACCAGCAAACGATATCTCGGCAATGGTTATTGGAGGGCATGGTGATACTACTATGATTCCATTAACCCGTCTGGCCTCTTACAACGGAATTCCGGTAACTGAATTTCTTTCAGAAGAAGTATTACAAAAAGTGGCTGCCGATACTATGGTGGGTGGAGCAACACTTACAGGTCTTTTGGGAACATCAGCATGGTATGCGCCGGGAGCTTCTGTGGCTTATTTGGTAGATAGTATTTTGAATGATCAGAAAAAAATGATCGCCTGCTCTGTTTTTGTGGAAGGAGAGTATGGACAAAATGATATCTGTATAGGTGTACCTTGTATAATTGGTAAAAATGGAGTCGAAGAAATATTAGACATTCAGTTAAACGATCATGAAAAAGCCTTATTTGCGAAAAGCGCAGATGCGGTGAGAAGCATGAATGACGCTTTAAAATCGATTTTAGTATAACAAATTTCGTAAAAAGAGGAAAAGGCTGCACTTTTGCAGTCTTTTTTTTGAGATTAATTAATAAATAAATTGGTTAATCTTTTCGTTAATTATATATTTGCTCGGGTTAAAAAAAATGTTGTAATTCGTGATCTTGATTTTTTAGTGCTAAAAAATCATATCAGGGCTTATTCTATGGGACTTTAAAACAAAAACAAACAATAAAAAATAATTAATTTTTAGTAATAATGCAGAATAAAGGACTTATTAAATTTTTCGCAATTCTATTTGCATTGGTAAGTATTTACCAACTCTCGTTCACTTTTGTGGCCAATAGTGTCAAAAGTGAAGCTAAAGCTTTTGCAGGAGATAATCCTGATAAAGAATTAAAATACTTAGATTCTATTGGAAAAGAAAAAGTGTTAAACCTTGGTTTTACTGATTTTACTTATAACGAAGTAAAAAACAAACAACTTAATAAAGGTCTTGACTTAGAAGGAGGAATCAACGTGATTCTTCAAATTTCTGTTAAAGACGTTTTGAAAGGATTAGCCAACAATTCTAAAAATCCGGTATTTAATAAATCATTAGCTGATGCAACTGCAAATTTAGAAGGAAACAAAACCTATTTAAATAAGTTCTTTGAAGCTTTTGAGGCTAACTCAAAAGGATCAGTAAAATTGGCTTCACCTGATATTTTTGCAAACAGAAGTTTACAAGGAGAAGGTGGTGTAGATTTTCAAATGTCTGATGCACAAGTTCAAAAAGTAATTAAGAAAAAAGTTGACGAATCTATCGAAAGTGCTTACAAAGTACTTAGAGAGCGTATCGACAAATTTGGTGTAACGCAACCAAACATCCAAAAATTAGGAGAAACAGGAAGAATCTTAGTAGAGCTTCCAGGGGCTAAGGATGTAGATAGGATTAAGAAATTATTAGGAGGAAAAGCTCAATTAGAGTTTTGGGAAACTTTTAAAATCGAAGAAATTGGTAACTTCTTAGTAGCTTCTAACGAAGCTTTAAAAAAGACTGAAGTTAAAATAAAAGAAACTAAAGCTGTTGCTAAAGATTCATTGAATGCATTGTTAACGGATAATGCTAAAGATTCAGTTGATACTAAAAAAGGAAACAATCCATTATTTGACAAAATGTTAGGTCAGGGTGGTGGACCAGTTTTAGGATATTTTGCTCCTAAAGATACTGCAGCTGTAAATGCTTACTTTAAAAGAGCAGATATCAGAGTTTTATTGGGTGCTGACCAACACAATGCAAAATTTGTTTGGAGTAAACCAACTACAATTAAAGACGCAAAAGGAAAAGATATTGAAGCAGTTGAATTATATGCTTTAAAAGGAAACAGAGACAATGTTCCTGCGATGAGCGGTGGAGTTGTTACAGATGCAAAAGATACTTTTGACCAATTAGGAAAACCAGCTGTTTCTATGCAAATGAACAGCCAGGGAGCTAAAGTTTGGGAAGAATTAACGGGAAGAGCTTTCTCTCAAAAAGGATACATTGCTATCGTTTTAGATAATATTGTTTACTCTGCACCAGGTGTTACAAGCGGACCAATTGCCGGAGGTAGATCTGAGATCACGGGATCTTTTGATGTTGCTGAAACTAAAGATTTAGCTAACGTATTAAATGCAGGTAAATTACCGGCTTCTGCAGATATTATTCAGTCAACAGTTGTAGGACCATCTTTAGGTCAGGCAGCAATTGATGCAGGTACAATTTCTTCTGTATTAGGATTCTTATTAGTTTGTTTATGGATGGTATTCTATTATGGTAAAGCGGGTTGGTATGCTAACCTTGCGTTATTATTAAACTTACTTTTCCTTTTCGGAATTATGGCAAGTTTTGGTTTTGTATTGACATTACCAGGTATTGCAGGTATCGTATTAACATTAGGTACTGCGGTAGATGCGAACATTATTATATTTGAAAGAGCAAAAGAAGAATTACGTGAAGGTAAATCATTGTCTGATGCGGTTGTAGCTTCTTACGGATGGCACGGAGCAATGCGTTCTATTATTGATGCAAACGTAACGCACGTTTTAACTGGAGCAATCTTGTTTATTTTTGGTACAGGACCAATTAAAGGTTTTGCATTGACATTATTGATTGGTATCGTAACTTCATTGTTTACATCAATCTTTATCGCAAGAATTTTTATTGACAGAAACATTGCTGGAAAAGGAGATTTAACTTTCTCTACAAGTGTTACTAAAAACTGGTTTACAAACTTCCACTTTGACTTTATTAAAATCAAAAAATTCACATACATCTTCTCTTCAATTGTAGTAGTTGTGAGTTTAGTTTCTATCTTTTTCGTAAATGGATTAGATGAAGGTGTTGATTTTGTTGGAGGAAGAACATTCCAGGTGAAATTTGAAAAACCTGTTGATGCTACTGTAGTATCAGATGAATTGTCTGCTGCTTTTGGTACTCCGGTTGAGGCGAAAATTTTAGGTGATGACGATCAGTTGAAAATCACAACTAAATATAAAATTAAAGAAGACGGTGTAGCTATCGATGAAGAAGTGAACCAAATTTTATACAAGTCGTTAACGAAATATTTCCCTAACACTTCTTACGAAAAATTCATCAACTCATTTGATGGTAAAAAGATTGGGGTTGTACAGCAATCTAAGGTTGGAGCTTCTATTTCTGAGGATATCAAAACGAACTCTTACTGGGCTGTATTAGGTGCAATGGCGGTTATTTTCTTATACTTAATGATCTCTTTCCGTAAATGGCAATATTCATTAGGTGCGATTGCAGCGGTAGCACACGACGTTATCTTTGTATTAGGAATCTACTCTTTATGCTACAAATTCATGCCTTTCCACATGGAAATGGATCAGCACTTTATTGCGGCTATCCTTACTGTAATTGGTTACTCGATGAACGATACTGTAATTGTATTTGACAGAATTAGAGAGTTCATCATCGGAAACCGTAAAGGAAGTTTTGAAGATATCGTAAACGCTTCTATTAACACTACATTATCAAGAACGTTGAATACATCATTAATGATGATCATCGTATTGTTAACGATGTTTATCTTTGGTGGAGAATCTATCAGAGGATTTATCTTTGCCATGTTAATTGGTATCGTAGTGGGAACTTATTCATCATTATTTATCGCTACACCGGTATTGGTTGACACGATTTCAAGTGATGATAAACACACAATCGAAGACAAGCACAATAAAGCATAATCAGATGCTTAAGATATAGAAAAAAGATCCAGTGAAAGCTGGATCTTTTTTTTGTGTTATATTAGACTAATAAAAAAAGTATTTATGGGTAGGAAATTACTATTGATTCTAATTGTTGTTTTTAGCGTGTTTAAAGCCTTAGGACAAACTAAAAACGAAAAGCTGGCCATAGGAATCAATTATGGTTTTGGGAGCGAGTTTAATAATAGAAATTACACGTATACCAATCATTTTTATAAAGTAGAATTGCGTTATCGGCTTAATGAATCAAAGCATTTTAAATATGAGGTTTTAGTCCAGCCGGAAGTTAATTTTGGAAGACATCAATTGATAAATTTTTACTTTGTAAAGCCGGACAGACCTGATTATCTTGAAAAGAGGGAAGAATATACGAAGTTGAAGGAGGTGCATGAGTATGTGTTGAATCTTGGTTTTTTGGTCAGGAAACCAATTGGAAAAGTTTTCTCTGTTTATGCTTCAGGAAGTATTGGGCCAATGATTACCGATACAGAAACAGAAAGAATGTCTAAAGGTTTTGCTTTTGCAGATGTTTTTGCGATGGGTTTTTCGGTTAAAATGAATCGCTTACAGCTGGATGCCCGCGGTAACATTCGGCACGTTTCAAATGGAGGACTAAATGCTGAAAATGCGGGATATAATACCAGAAATATTGAATTGGGTATTTCGTATTTCCTGTAAATAAAAACGAATTAATGAAATTGGAATTTGCGCTGAAAGAGCTATGACAATAGTATAGTGCGTAGCACTGTGAATGATGCTGGCAATTATGAGTTACGCCCTGAAAGGGCAAAAGCCTGATGGCAAAGAAAAGCATCCGGCATATTTTGTATGAGATTCTCTAAGAATGTGGATGTTTTTTTGTTGAGATTTAGGAGCGAAAATTGCTTTTGCCCTTTCAGGGCAGTTTTACATCCTAATCTAACTTATAGTGCTTCGTACTATGCTTTTGCTTTTAGGACTTTCAGCCCTATTCTCTCTCAGCTTTTGTTTCTGATCCAAAAAAAAGCGTCCGATAAATTGAATTATCGGACGCTTTTTTATAGTTTTTTATCGAATGGATTAAGATTCTGCTAAAGGATTTCTTTGCGCTCTAATGACGAAGAAAAGTCCAATAATGATAAACGGAATACTTAGCCATTGTCCGGTAGAAAAAAGACCTAATTCATTTTCAAATCCGCCCTGACTTTCTTTTACAAATTCTACCACAAAACGTACTGCAAATAAGAGTACCAGAAACAGTCCGAATAGTAATCCTGATTTTAATCTTGCGTTCGTTTTCCAGTATAAGAAAAACAAAATCGCAAAAACAAATACATAGCTGATAGCTTCGTATAATTGTGTTGGATGTTTTGCGGGAACCTGAGCCAGTAAATCAGCAAATTTAGGATCTGTTGCGATAGCGGTATACGCAGCTTTAGGATCTGCGATTTGAGTAGCGTTTACCGCTTCGTTTTTACTGAACTGATCGTGTAAAAAACGAATTCCAAAGGCAGATTTTGTTTCATGTCCGATGATCTCAGAATTGAAAAAATTCCCTAAACGAACAAAAATAGCCCCACTGGCAACCGGAATTACAACACGGTCTAAAATCCATAATAATGGACGTTTCAAAATCTTTTTGCTGTAATAGTACATGGCAGCAATGATGGCAATAGCTGCGCCATGACTGGCTAATCCCTGAAATCCGGTAAATTCAAATTTAGGCTCGAATCTGACAGGTAAGAATATCTCAAGTAAATGATTTCTGAAATATTCCCAATCGTAAAATAAAACATGTCCTAATCGGGCACCTATTAACGTAGCTAAAACAGTCCAGACAAATAAAGAGTCTAACTTGTCGATAGATTCGTTTTCGCGTTCAAAGATTTTTTTCATTAAAAACCACCCTAGTCCGAAAGCAATTACGAACATTAAACTGTAATAACGAATCATAAAAAATCCTAGATCGATTCCTTCCGAAGGATTCCAAACGATATTTAGGGGCTGTGTCATGTGCTGTTGTTTTTTGTATTTTGTAAAAATAGATATTTAAAGTAGTGTTGCTCTTTATAAAAAGTTAATGTTTGTGTGAACATTTCTTTTCAGGAACGGGGTCGTAACCGGTTCTTCCCCAGGGGTGGCAGCTTAAGATTCTTTTCATGCCCAGATAGCCTCCATAAAACAAACCATGAGTCTGCAGAGCCTGGATCATGTAAGTAGAGCATGTAGGTTCAAATCTGCAACTCGCCGGAGTAAAAGGCGATATTGCAGATTGATAAAAGCGGACTAATAAAACAAATGGAGTGATTACTTTCATGATTTATTAGAAAATGAGTGATTTATATAGAGAAGCTGGTTCCTTCTTTTCCGTCTTTCAACTGAATTCCCAGACCAATCAATTGATCGCGAATCTGATCTGAAAGAGTGAAGTTTTTGTCAGCTCTGGCTTGATTTCTCATCGCGATAAGCATGTTCACAGTTCCTTCCAGTTTGTCGGTATTTCCGTCAGCAGCTTTGTCATTGGCTAAGCCTAAAACATCAAAAACAAAAGCATTAATTGCAGTTGTAAAAGTGTTTAAATCTTCTGCTGAGATCGTTTCTTTTCCGTCTTTCAGTAAATTGATATAACGAACCGCTTCAAACAATTGCGCAATCAGAATTGGCGTATTGAAATCATCATTCATGGCATCGTAGCACAATTGTTTCCATGCTGCAATGTCAATAGAACTTGTTGTACCTGCTGAAATTGCCGGTAAAGCATCTACAGCTTCCATTAGTCTTTTGTATCCTTTTTCGGCAGCTACAATAGCATCATCAGAAAAATCTAGTATACTTCGGTAATGTGCCTGTAACATGAAAAAACGCGTTACAGATGCTGAAAAAGCTTTGCTTAGGATGGTATTGTCTCCGCTTAAAATCTCTCCCGGTAAAATGTTGTTTCCGGTCGATTTTGCCATTTTCTTTCCGTTTAAAGTCAGCATATTGGCATGCATCCAGTAGTTTACCGGAGACTGACCTGTACAGGCTTCGTTTTGTGCAATTTCACATTCGTGATGTGGGAACTTCAAGTCCATTCCACCTCCGTGAATGTCGAAATGATTTCCAAGATATTTGGTACTCATGGCGGTACATTCTAAGTGCCAGCCCGGAAAACCATCACTCCATGGCGAAGGCCATCTCATAATATGTTCCGGTTCTGCTTTTTTCCAAAGCGCAAAATCCTGTGGGTTTCTTTTGTCAGATTGTCCATCAAGATCACGGGTGTTGGCCAGCATATCTTCGATATTTCTACCGCTTAAAATTCCATAATTATTGGTTTCGTTGTATTTCACAACGTCAAAATAAACCGATCCGTTTGCTTCATAACCAATTCCGGTATCGATAATTTTTTTGATGATTTCGATTTGCTCAATAATGTGTCCGGTAGCAGTTGGTTCAATGCTTGGCGGTAAGAAGTTGAAGGATCTCAATATATTATGAAAATCAACGGTATAGCGCTGAACAATTTCCATAGGTTCTAATTGCTCCAATCGTGCTTTCTTGGCAATCTTATCTTCACCTTCATCTACATCGTCTACAATATGCCCCACATCGGTAATGTTACGCACATATCGCACTTTGTAATCTAGGTGTAAAAAATACCTGAATATCACGTCAAAAGACATGAAAGTTCTAACATTTCCTAAGTGTACATTGCTATAAACCGTAGGTCCGCAAACATACATTCCAACGTTTCCTTCATGTATAGGGTTGAAACTTTCTTTTTCACCCGAAAGTGAATTGTATATTTTTAGAGGTTGAGCTGTGTATAAAGGCATTTTTTTGTCGTTTAATCGTTTATTTGTTTAACCGTTTATTTGTTTAACGTTGAATCGCGTAACGTTCTGTAATTACTTAAGTTTTATTCTTTTGAAAGATAGTATTTTTTTAAACTGTTTATCTGATTGCAGATTTTTTCTATTTTTTCTCGGGTTTCAAGATATTCTGTCCCGGAAAGATAGTTTAAATCTCTGGAAATTATCAAATGATTTAAAGTTTCCATCGCTGACGAATAAGAAATCGTTAGAAAATGAGCTTTATCTTTATTCGTATTTCGCGACGTTCCTTCTGCAATATTTGTTGCAATTGAAGAAGAACTTCTTTTTATTTGAGAAGTGATTCCAAATAGCTCATTTGGCGGGAACGTATCAGTCAATTTGTAAATGTCTAATATAAACATTCTTGCATTTTGCCAAACTTCTAATTTCTCAAAAGAAAACGTGTACATTCTTTTCTGTTTAATTGTTGATTTGTTTAACCAGTTAATCGAAAGTTTTACTCAAAGAAAAATGCGATTAAACAAATCAACGATTCACCGATTCAACTAGAATTGTGTATCCAGTTTTATATAGTCCAAAAGTTCTCTTTTAACTTGCGGATCTTTAAATCTACCGCCAAATTCAGAGGTCACTGTGCTGCTTTCGATATCTTTGATTCCTCTGGAATTTACGCAAAGGTGTTTCGCGTCGATCACGCAGGCTACATCTTCAGTTCCAAGTGCTTTTTGTAATTCCTGAACAATTTGCATGGTTAGACGCTCCTGAACCTGAGGTCTTTTGGCATAATATTCTACAATACGGTTCATTTTGGATAAACCAATAACTCTTCCATTAGAGATATAAGCCACGTGAGCTCTTCCGATGATTGGCAGTAAATGGTGCTCACAAGTAGAATAAACCGTAATATTTTTTTCTACCAGCATTTCACCGTATTTGTAGTTGTTGTCAAAAGTAGAAGCTTTTGGCTGTTTGGAAGGATTAAGACCTCCAAAAATTTCTTTTACAAACATTTTGGCCACTCGGTTTGGAGTACCTTTGATACTGTCATCCGTCAAATCCATTCCTAAGGTTTGAAGGATGTTTTCAACATCTTTTTTTATTTTTTCTATTTTTTCGTCATCACTTAAGTCAAAAGCATCCGGTCTCAAAGGATTTTTTGCGTTACTGCTAAAGTGATTGTCTCCTATTTCGTCTAAAAAATCTTCGTTATTTATCATTAAAAACTTACTATTAATATGGGTATTTCTTTTTAAGGCGGTAAAGATAATTAATAAATGGTAAACCTTTTCTATGGTTTTTACTATTTAATTGCGGCTTTTGCTATAAAATTCAAATTGTAGAGAAAATGTGGTTTTTTTTAAATACAAAAGACAATAACACAGTATGTTATTGTCTTTTTAAAATTTTATATTCAGACCTTATTTCTTATTGTAAACCAAAAGAGCTTCTTTTAAAATGTTTACAGCAGTAACCAAATCTTTTTTGTTTAAAACGTACGCAATTCGAACCTGATTCAGTCCCATTCCCGGTGTTGAGTAGAATCCGGCAGCGGGAGCAACCATAACCGTTTCTCCATTCAGATCGTAACTTTCTAAAAGCCATTGTGCAAAATTTTCAGAGTTGTCAATCGGTAATTGTGCGATGCAGTAAAACGCTCCTTTTGGTTTCGTCACAATAACGCCTTCAATTTTGTTCAATTCTGCGATTAAAGTGTCACGACGCTCTTTGTATTCGGAAATTACCTCGTCAAAATAACTTTGCGGAGTATCTATTGCCGCTTCACATGCAATTTGCTCGATAGTAGGAGGACTCAGACGTGCCTGTGCAAACTTCATTACAGTTGCCAACACCTCTTTGTTTTTGGTTACCAGACATCCAATTCTGGCACCACACATGCTATAACGTTTAGAAACAGAATCAACCATGATCACATTTTGCTGAACATCTTCCAAATTCATTACAGAAAAATGTTCGTCGTCTCCGTCGTATAAAAACTCGCGATAGACTTCGTCAGCAATCAGGTATAAATCGTGTTTTTTTATTAAGCCTGCCAATTGTCTGATTTCTTCTTCAGAATATAAATATCCGGTTGGATTTCCGGGATTACAAATTAATATGGCTTTTGTTTTTGTGGTAATGAGTTTTTCAACTTCTTCAATACTTGGTAAAGCAAATGCCGTTTCGATAGTCGAAACTAAAGGAATAACTGTTGCACTTGTTGAAGATGCAAATGCATGGTAATTAGCATAAAAAGGTTCCGGAATGATAATTTCATCTCCCGGATCTGTAATTGTGGCCAGCGCAAATAGTAAGGCTTCAGAACCACCAGTAGTAACAATGATGTCTTCTGTATCAACGTTTACATTTTGACGCTGGTAAAATTGAGCTAATTTTTTTCTATAGCTTTCATATCCGGCTGACGGACTATATTCTATAAGGGTTAAGTCAATATTTTTTACCGCCTCGATGGCCACTTCGGGTGTCTTGATATCCGGTTGACCAATGTTTAAATGATACACTTTGTGTCCTTTTTTCTTTGCTAAATCAGCAAAAGGAGCAAGTTTACGTATCGGTGATTCGGGCATGTTTCTGCCTTTGTGTGAGATTGTTGGCATGGGTTTTATTTATTGAAGTGCAAATTTGCATTTTTTTTTCGAATTTAACGTAAACATTACAGGTACTTATTAATTTGTAGTAATTATCGATATTTTTAGTAATTTTATCTTAAAATTTTATCAATGAGAAAACATTTCATGTTGTTTTTTGGGCTTTTCACAGCTTTTACACTTCAGGCGCAAGAAGATTTTCAAATAGAAAATCGTGCCTCTAAGGTTACTATACCTTTTACATTAATTAATAATCTGGTTTTTATTCCTATAAAAGTAAATGGAGTAGAACTAAATTTCCTGTTAGATTCGGGTGTTGAAGAAACCATTTTGTTCAGTATGGAAGAAAAACAGGAAGTTAGTTTTAAAAATGTTCAGAAAATTAAGCTCAGAGGTTTAGGAAGTGAAGACGAAATTGAAGGTTTGAAATCGACCAATAATGTTTTAGAAACCCATGGTTTAAGATCGAACAATCATTTACTGTATGTTATTGTGGATCAATCTTTTAATTTATCATCACACATTGGAATTCCGGTGAATGGCATTATTGGATATAAATTTTTCAAAAACAACCTCGTTGAGTTAAACTATCAAAAGAAGAAGATTGTTGTTCATCAGAATAATGAAGAAACTCTAAAAAAACTGAATAAAAAATTTAAAGCAGTCCCGATTACGATCGAAAGATCTAAACCGTATCTGTATACAACTGCATTTGTAGACAATGTTGCTGTGCCCGCAAAAATGTTAATCGATATTGGTAATAGTGATGCTTTTTGGATTTTTAAGAATGATATTATAAAATTACCGACTAAAAATTTTCCTGATTTTCTTGGGAAGGGTTTCAGTGGTGATATCGAAGGACATCGTGCCAAAATTGAAAAGTTTTCTATAGGGGAGTTCAATTTTAAAAACCCCATAGTGGCTTTTCCGGATTCAAGTTCGATTCGAAATGTGAAGATGGTGCCCGGGCGAATTGGTTCTGTTGGCGGGGAAGTTTTAAAACGATTTACGGTCGTATTGGATTATGCGGATAAAATACTGTATCTTAAGAAAAATAGTAAATTTTCAGAACCGTTTACTTATAATAAAAGCGGAATTACAGTGCAGCATAACGGACTTCAATGGGTTCAGGAAACGGTTCATCTGGAGACGGTAAAAGTTGTTAATTCAGTTGAAGAAGCAGGTTATCTAGGTAAAAAAAATGATGATTTCAGATACAAGTTCTCCTTAAAACCGGTTTATGAAATTGTAAACATCCGTAAAAATTCAGCCGCAGAACGTTGTGGATTGAAAACGGGAGATATTATTGTTCGAATTAATCGCGCACTTCCATACAGATATACGTTGCAGCAGATTAATTCACTTTTAAAATCTGAAGAAGATGTTTGGATAGATTTAGAAATAGAAAGAAATAGTCTCCTTTTAAAATTCAGATTTAAACTGGAAGATGAATTGTAATGGGGGTTAGCGCTATTTTTTTGTAGAGATTTTTTTGTAAAGATTTAATTATTAAAGTAAGTTCTAATTGTTTAATAAACATTATTATTTCGTTATGTTTGTAAAAAAATAACCGGAAGTCTATGGTGAAAAAATACACTAGTTTCTTGCAATTTGCATTGTTTTTTATTGTTTTGTTGGCTTGTGTTTCAAAAAGCCAGGCACAATGTGCAGGAACCGACGAGCAACATATAATTTGTGATATTGAAGATCCGGTCAATCAATCAATTTCTTTGTTTTCGTTGTTGGGAGGTACACCAACTCCGGGGGGGATCTGGACGGATAATAATAATCTAAGAGGTCTGGATCCTGCTACAGGAATGTTAAATGCCCAGCTTATATCAAGTGGAGGTACTTACCAATACACTTATACCGTAACAACGCCAGGATGTGTTGTAAATAAAGCAATCGTAACCTTAACTATTGGCGCATATTCGGGAATTGGAACTGAAGCTACAATCTGTAATGACAGAGGAGAGTATAATCTTTTTACGGCATTTAATAGTGTTATTATGGGACCGCATTCCAACGGAACATGGAGGGATAGCAGCGGTAGGATTGTAAAATCTACGTTCACGGTACCAAAAGTACAAGTGAAGACCACTTATAATTTTACTTATACAGTACCGCCTGTGCTGGCATGCGAATCGACACCACTTACTTCTGCCGTGAAGATAACGGTTGTAAGGAAGCCGGAAGCCGGAGATCCAACAGATAAAGAATTATGCGGCACGACTGACTTAGGGCCTTATGCTAATTTTGACCTGCACGAGCTGCTTTCAGGAGAAGATATGGGAGGTATGTGGAGTGGTCCCGGTATTACTGCATCAACGGGTCATACCGTTGATCTTCAAGCTTTGTTTGCTACATCAGGAGCGGGAGAGTACAGCTATACCTACACTGTTTTTGCAGTTCCGAATCAGAATATCTGTGAGAATGATAGTGAAACGGTAAAAATTACACTGGAAAAAAGATTAGATTTTACCGGCGCAAGGGTGTTGGTTGATTCGGATATTTGTGAAGATAAAATTGCAACAGCATCCTATACCGCAAGAATTATGCAAGGATCGCAAGTAATTCCGAACGGAGAATATGAAGTTCAGTATACTATTACAGGGCCTACCGTTGCATCAGCAACTGTAAAGGCTAATTTTACAAATGGGGTATTGGTATTTCCGCTTAGCTCTAATTATTTTAAGCAAATAGGTACATTTACGCTTACGGTGACTAGCATTATAGCTACATCCGGTAAAAAATTATGTACCAATATAATTGGTATTTTATCAGATGATTTAATCATTAGTCCATTCCCGCGATTGGATGGTGCAGTATTAACAACCACTCCGGTCTGCCAGAATCAGGCAGCAATAGTTCAGCTTTCAAATGCTTCGTTATTGGCTAATGGAACTTACAGAATTACTTATAATCTGATGGGAGATAATGTTGTTACCGGTAGAACAGTAAATATTACAGTTTCCGCTGGGAGTGCAAACTTTGTAATTCCGGCGAGTCTAAATGTAAAAAGCGGATCATCAGCAATTACAATTACGAGTATCACAAACATTACAAATCCGACTCCCCAATGTTCGAATGTAGCCAATGTAAAAGGGAATCAGATTATTAATCCTCTGCCAGATGGGACAACTATTGTCGTACAGGTCGAAAACTTTTGTTTTGGAGAACCAGTTCCTGTAGCTGTTTCCGGATTAGGAAATTTAACTGACGTTACGCTCTCTTACACACTTTCGGGTGATAATTCTTCGGTATTACAAACGGTTGTTTTAGCAGTAGCAAACGGAAAAGCTAGTTTTGTTATTCCGCAAGGATTGCTTTTGAATACAGGTTCTTCAGTAATTATAGCCCGTAATTTAAAGAACAACACTACGTCATGTGATGTTAATTTAAGTAACGTAGTGGATTCTTTTGTGATAAATACTATTCCCAACGCTCCTATTGCAACAAGTCCGCAGGTATTTTGTAAAGTGGAGGGAGCAGTAATTACAAATTTAACGCCACGCGGGGCTCAGTACAAATGGTATAGTTCTGGAACGGCAACTACACCACTTGCAGATACTTATGTTTTAAAAACAGAGCAGCTTTATGTAAGAGAAATTTCTACTGCAAATTGTATTTCTGCACCAACTCCCGTTTCGGTTGTGGTAAATGATACGCCAGCTCCAACTCTGAATTCAGGTGGGGAAAATTTTTGTGGTTTAAAAAATCCGACAATTGCAGATTTATCCAAAGCGACCAATGTATCTTCGACAGTTGCGTGGTATGATGCCGAAAATAACGGTAATTTATTGACTTCAACAACTTTGCTTCGCGATAAGGCAACTTATTATGGTTTCGATCTTTCGATTGTAACCAGTTGTATTTCTGATGATTATTTAGGGGTTACAGTTTCTTTATTCGATTGTAATCCGGAAGAATATGCTTTTTTTATTCCGGACGGATTTTCACCAAACGGAGATAACGTAAATGATACTTTCAGGATTCCGGATATAGAATTTTTATACCCGGATTATACTCTTGAAATCTTCAACAGATATGGAAATGTAATGTTTAAAGGAAATAGAAATAAACCTAATTGGGATGGGAGAAATTCCGAATCGGCCGGTTTTGGTGATGGAATTGTACCAAATGGAGTCTATTTTTATGTGGTCAATTTTAATAAAGACAACAGACGTCCGCAGCAGGGGCGACTTTACCTGAACAGATAATTTCTTTTTATAGTATTTAAGATAAGTTTCAAATGAAAAAAGTACTACTTTTTATAAGTTTCCTCTTTTGTATCACATCAGCCTCAGCCCAACAGGATCCTGAGTACACCCATTATATGTACAACATGAGTGTAGTCAATCCTGCTTATGCGACAGGCGTTCCTGCTATGATGAATTTTGGAGGATTGTACAGAACGCAATGGGTGGGAGCTGTTGGAGCGCCTAAAACTTTTACCTTTTTCGGACATACAGCTTTAAGCGATAAAATTGAAGTGGGATTATCATTGGTTTCAGATGATATTGGCGACGGAGCAAAAAAAGAGAATAATTTTTATGCTGATTTTGCCTATGTTTTAAATTTGGGTGGGAAAAATAAACTTTCGCTTGGATTAAAAGCAGGTTATACATCGCTCCAAAGTAATTTCAACGGGTTTAAATTAGAGAGTGGGAATGCGGCCAGTGATTTGGCTTTCGCCGAAAATGTAAACGTCACCAAGCCAAATATTGGAGTAGGGGCCTATTACTTTAGAGATAATTTTTATGTCGGATTGTCTGTGCCTAATTTGTTGAGTACGAAACACCTTGAAGAAAAATCCGGAATCAACGCTTACGGATCAGAAGCCATTCATACTTTTTTAACGGCAGGATATGTTTTCCAACTCAATGATAAGGTTAAATTAAAGCCCGCTTTTATGTCAAAATTTGTTCTGGGAGCGCCGGTTACTTTAGACCTGACGGCCAATGTTTTGTACAATAATAAATTTGAATTGGGTGCGGCCTATAGAGTAAACGATGCTGTAAGTGCTTTGTTGAATATAAACGTAACGCCAACTTTAAGAGTGGGCTATGCTTACGATCATACTTTATCGAATATGGGCAGGTTTAATTCAGGTACACACGAAATTATGCTGCTTTTTGATTTAGACTTATTAGGAAAAGGATATGATAAATCGCCAAGATTCTTTTAAAATGAAAAATAGGAAAAAATTACTCGTTATTATCTTCGTATTTTTAATACAGTTTTTACAGGCTCAGGATTTTGAATTGGGCAGAGCCAAACGTTTTTTTGATAAAACGCATTATGCTGAAGCTATTATTTTATACGAAAAATTAGCAGAAAATAAGCCTTCGCAGGAAGTGATCAGGAATCTGGCAGACTCTTATTTTTACACGAACGATTTGATAAAAGCACAGCGTTATTACCGACTTTTGATCCAAAATTATGGTAATGGTTTAGATCGAAATTATTATTTCAGATATGCACAGACTTTAAAAGCAAGCAACAGTTACGACGATGCCAATGCCGCTTTAAAAGAGTATTATTCAAAATCAGATCATAGTGATGCGGTTTCTAATTTTGAGAAAGAATTAAAAACTCTGGAGAATGTTTCGGCAATAGGGAAACGGTATGAACTTAAAAATTTGGCAATCAATACCCCTAATTCAGAGTTTGGGGCAGTAAAATATAAGGAAAACCTGGTTTTTGCAGGAGTAAAATTAAAGCCCGGATTGTTGGATAAAAAATTCAAATGGGACAATAAAACCTATTTGAATCTGGTGTCGATTCCTCTTAAAAACAGCAATTCCACGGATTCTATAGTGCATTATTTTGCCAAAGAGTTAAAAAGCGGGATGCACGAGGCAAACGCGGTTTTTACAAAAGACGGTAAAACGATTTATTTTACGCGAAACAATTCCAAGAATAAAAGCAAGAAAACAAACGAGCAGAAAATTTCGAATCTTCAAATCTTTAAAGCCGAACTGGTGGAAGGGAAATGGAAAAATGTAACGTCTCTTCCGTTTAACAGTTCAGAATATTCAGTAGAACATCCCGCTTTGAGTCCGGATGAAAAAGTGTTGTACTTTGCATCAGACATGTCGGGGACTTTGGGTTCGTTTGATATTTATTCGGTAAATATTAATAAAGGAGCATTTGATACACCCCGAAATTTAGGACCAACAATTAATACCGACAAAAGAGAACAATTTCCCTTTGTTTCAACAGATCAAAAACTTTATTTTTCTTCTGACGGACATTTGGGTTATGGGTCACTTGATGTTTTTGTTTCCGATATTAAAGGAAACGACTATAGTAAACCGTTGAATGTGGGACAGCCTTTGAATTCAAATGGAGATGATTTTTCTTTTAATATCGATGCCGATACCAAAGAAGGCTATTTTGCTTCCAATAGAGAGGGAGGAAAAGGAAGCGATGATATTTATCAGATTAGAGAAATTAAAGATCTGATTGTAGAAGATTGTAAGCAATTCATCGCAGGAATTATTACAGATGTCGATACGAAACTGCCCTTGGAAAATGCGACAGTGACCTTGCAGAATTCAGATCAAAAGATTCTGAGCTCAACAATTACTTCTGCAGATGGGAAGTTCAGTTTTACAGTGGATTGCGAAAGTTCGTTTACGGTTTTAAGCTCCAAGGAAAATTACACAAGTGAATCGAGAACCATCTCTTCCGGAAAAATCAGAGATGCAAGCCATGATGCTTCGATGGCATTAAGATCTTTAGAAGTTATAAAACAGGAAGAACTGCAAATCACAGAAAAGAAAAGAAAAGAAGAACAGCAGCTTGCAGAAAAGAAAAGACAGGAGGAAGAAATTGATACGAAACGAAGAAAAGAAAGAGAAGCATTGGCTGCTATTGCTTTAAAAGAAGCCGATAAAAAGGCGAAGGCAGATGAAATTATCGCAAAAGATATTAGAAAGAAAGAGAAAACAGCTCAGATTCTTGCACAGGAAAAAGATGTGGTAAAAGACAGTAAAGGCAGATTAATCATTAAAACCGATCCGATTTATTTTGATTATAATCTGTGGTACATCCGAAAAGAATCGAAAGTAGTATTAGGTCGTGTGGTCGAATTAATGAAGAAATATCCAGACATGGTAATCGAAATTGGATCGCATACTGATTCAAGAGGAAATGAAAAGTTTAATGCCAATTTATCTCAGAAAAGAGCCAGCTCAACCAGAGATTTTATACTAGAGTCAGGTATTAATGCCAAAAGGGTAACGGCTAAGGGATATGGGGAATCAGTACCTATTGTGAAATGCAATCCCGATGAGGCCTGTTCAGAAGAAGAACATGAATTGAACAGAAGAAGTGAATTTGTAATTAAGGACTTATAATTACAATAGTTAAACCAACCCGACAGATTTTAAAATCTTGTCGGGTTTAATGTTTAAAAAATTAGTTTGAACCTTTTCTTTTGGCTTCTTTTTTATTTAATTTTAACCCACTGGGTGAAATTGAATAAAGATTAATTCTAACACATAGAGACATAGGTATTAATGCTCAAAAAAGGACAATAAAAAAGAAATGTTTTTCTTTTACCTGGTTTACTATGTGTATTTTAATTAGTGAAACGCCTTCTCTAAGTCTGGAAAGACTATGTTTCTATGTGTTAGCAATTTCACGCAATAGAATTAGTTTTAAAAATAACAATGATTTAAAAAATAATAATTATGAAAAACCTAGTTGTATCCTGCTTGCTTGTGACATGTATCGGACTTCAAAGCTGTAAAAACAATGAGAATCAGAAGGAGGCTGAAGCAGCTAAAGCAGCTGCTGAAACCATTGTAAGTACAGAATGTTATAAAGCTATATATGAAAAAGATACTATCGATTTAAAAGTAAACACACTAAAAAATGGAAAGATAAGTGGTAACATGACTATGAAAGTTGCCGCAGCAACAGAAAGAGTGGGAGAACTTGCAGGAGAATTTCGCGGAGATACCTTATTTGCCGATTATACTTTTCAAGAGGTGACCAACAAGAATAAAACGTTTAAAAATCCAATGGCATTCTTAAAGAAAGACAAAAGACTTATTTTAGGTAACGGGACAATGCAGACTACTATGGGAGTTACTTACCTGGTAAAAGATAAACCAATCGATTTTGATCGTGTAAAATATAAATTTGATGCTGTCGAGTGTACTGAGAAATCAAAATAATAACCTCTAAAAAACAAATCCGACAGGTTTTTAGAACCTGTCGGATTTAGTTTAAAAATGGGATAAAAAAAGCCGCTTCTTAATTGTAGAAGCGGCTTGCTATTTTTTAGATTATATTCTTTATAAAACTTCACCTTTGATTTTTAAGGCAACTCTACCGTCA
The DNA here is from genome assembly GCF_903469665.1 of Flavobacterium sp. UGB4466. Lineage (GTDB taxonomy): Bacteria > Bacteroidota > Bacteroidia > Flavobacteriales > Flavobacteriaceae > Flavobacterium > Flavobacterium lipolyticum. The sequence continues at coordinate 26,212 of NZ_CAGKLC010000041.1, forward strand.
GGGTAGTTTACAGCATTTGTTTCAACGGTAATTGTTTTACGAATCGGACCGGAAACCATGTTGTATTTTACATCAATTTTACCTTTTTTTCCTGGCATAACTGCTGCTGCGGGTTTGGTAACAACGATAGAACTTACGGTAGATTCAGCACCAGTAATCAAAAGCGGGGCATCACCTGTATTGGTAAATTCAAAAGAGCGAACTCCGTTGTCACTTTTCGAAATTTTTCCATAATCAATTGTATTGTCTTGGGCTTCAAATTCAATTTTTGGGCCGTTTTGTGCATAACTTATTGTACTAAACAATACGACTGCAATAAAAGAGGCTACATTTTTCATTTCAAATTTTTTTTTAAAGTTGTAAGTAAATATACATTCTTTTAATTAACACACAAATTATTAATTCGCTTTTTATAGTGTACTTAATTATTTACTTTTGCTGTCAATAATTAGTACAAAAATTGAACCAGTTTTTCTGTTTAATTGTTTAGCCGTGTATCCGCTTCATCGGTTGATGATTAGCAAAAGCTGTAATTACAGTAACAAAACGATTGAACAAATAAACAAATTAACGATTAAACAACCCTAGTAAATGACAATTCCAGCACAATTTGACGCTAAGACGATCGAGAACAAATGGTATGATTACTGGATGAAGAACAACTATTTTCATTCAGAACCTGATCACAGAACACCATATACAATTGTAATTCCGCCACCAAACGTCACAGGAGTCCTTCACATGGGGCATATGCTGAACAATACCATTCAGGATGTTTTAATTCGTAGAGCGCGTCTTAAAGGTTTTAACGCCTGTTGGGTTCCGGGAACGGATCATGCTTCTATCGCGACAGAAGCAAAAGTAGTACAGAAATTAAAAGCGGAAGGAATCAATAAGAATGACTTAACCCGTGAAGAATTTTTAGCACACGCCTGGGAATGGACGGATAAATACGGTGGTGTAATCTTAGATCAGCTTAAAAAATTAGGAGCTTCCTGCGATTGGGAAAGAACTAAATTTACAATGGATCCTGATATGTCAGCATCTGTAATTCGTTCGTTTGTAGATTTGTACAATAAGGGATTAATTTACAGAGGATACCGAATGGTAAACTGGGATCCGGAAGCAAAAACAACGCTTTCTGACGAAGAAGTAATCTATGAAGAACAACAAGGGAAATTATTTTTCTTAAAATATAAAATCGAAGGCTCAGAAGATTTTCTGACGATCGCCACGACGCGTCCTGAAACTATTTTTGGAGACACTGCAATCTGTATTAACCCAAATGATGAGCGTTTTGCACATCTAAGAGGAAAAAAAGCTATCGTTCCAATTTGTGGAAGAGTTATCCCGATTATTGAAGACGAATATGTAGATGTTGAATTCGGAACCGGATGTTTAAAAGTAACTCCGGCACACGATATGAATGATAAAACGTTAGGAGAGAAGCACAATCTTGAAATCGTTGATATCTTTAATGAAGATGCTACATTAAATAGTTTCGGATTGCATTATCAGGGCAAAGACCGTTTTGTGGTTCGCGCTGAAATTGCAAAAGAATTAGAGGAAATCGGAGCTTTGGCTAAAACCGAAATCCATTTGAATAAAGTGGGAACCTCCGAAAGAACCAAAGCGGTAATCGAACCGAGATTATCTGATCAATGGTTTTTGAAAATGGAAGATTTGGTAAAACCGGCCATTAAGTCCGTTTTAGAAACAGGAGACATCAAATTGCATCCAAAACGTTTCGAGAATACTTATGCGCATTGGTTAAACAACATCCGTGATTGGAATATCTCACGTCAATTATGGTGGGGACAACAAATTCCGGCTTATTATTATGGAGATGGAAAAGAAGATTTCGTAGTAGCAGAAACTATTGAAGATGCTTTGGCTTTAGCTAAAGAGAAAACAGCTAACAACTTACTTACAGCAGCTGACTTAAAACAAGATGTTGATGCCTTAGATACCTGGTTCTCATCATGGCTTTGGCCAATGTCAGTTTTTGGTGGAATTATGGATCCGGAAAGTGCAGATTATAAATATTACTATCCAACAAACGACTTGGTAACAGGTCCGGATATTTTATTCTTCTGGGTAGCCAGAATGATCATTGCAGGTTACGAGTACGCAGGTGAAAAACCATTTACGAATGTGTATTTAACCGGTTTAGTTCGTGATAAACAACGTCGTAAAATGTCTAAATCATTAGGGAATTCACCTGATCCTTTAGATTTAATCGATAAATTTAGTGCGGATGGAGTTCGTGTAGGATTGCTTTTAAGTGCTTCTGCCGGAAACGATATTATGTTTGATGAAGAATTGTGTAATCAGGGAAAAGCATTTTCAAATAAAATCTGGAATGCCTTTAAACTAATCAAAGGATGGGAAGTTTCTGAAACGATTCCACAACCTGAGTCTTCAAAAGTAGCCATCGAATGGTACGAAGCAAAATTGCAGCAAACCTTGGTTGATATTGAAGATAATTTCGAAAAATACAGAATTTCAGATTCGTTGATGGCCATTTATAAATTGGTTTGGGATGATTTCTGTTCGTGGTTCTTAGAAATGATTAAACCGGCCTATCAACAGCCAATTGATAAAGTAACGTTTGATAAAGCGATTGAAATGTTAGAAAGCAATCTGAAATTGCTGCATCCGTTTATGCCATTCTTAACCGAAGAAATTTGGCATTTACTTGCTGACAGAACTCCGGAAGAAGCTTTAATCGTTTCTACATGGCCGGAATTAAAGTCTTTCAATGCCAATTTAATTTCAGATTTTGAAAGTACTATTGAAGTAATTTCAGGAATCCGAACAATTCGTAAGGATAAAAATATTCCGTTTAAAGATGCGATCGAATTGAAAGCAATCAACAGTGAGAATATCACAACCTATTTTGACTCTATCGTTACGAAGTTAGGGAACATTTCAGCTTTCGAATATGTTACGGCTAAAGTAGACGGAGCATTGTCTTTCCGTGTAAAATCGAATGAATATTTCATTCCGATTTCAGGAAATATCAATGTAGAAGAAGAAATCGCCAAACTGACTGCAGAGCTGGTATATACCCAAGGTTTCTTAAAATCTGTTCAGGCAAAATTATCTAACGAAAAATTTGTTGCCGGAGCACCTGAAAAAGTTTTGGCTAATGAAAAACAGAAAGAAGCGGATGCTTTGGCAAAAATTGCTACAATCGAGCAAAGTATTGCCGGATTGAAATAATTCGCTTTGTAATTAATATTTAAACCCAACAGATTTTTGAAAATCTGTTGGGTTTATTGTTTTTAATCGTCACGAATTCACGAATTAATCATTTGCTCACAGATAGTAAAAAATAAAATTCGAGAATTCGTGGCTATTAAAATAGTTTACTTTACAGGTTCTCGAAGTATGGTTCTTAATTTTTCAGAAGCTGTTTTTCGGAAGTCTGATAAATAAATTTCATGGTGTAAGCCATTTTGCTCGAGCTGGTGTACTGTAGAAAACTCCTGTATTTTTTTCAGCGTTTGAGGCTCATTTTCAAAGGGGCCGATATGAAGAACCTGTATTACTTTGCCTTCCGCCATCTCGTAAAATTCTATTGATTTCGCCCGTTCTATTTGTTTCTTATTTACTGTACTTTGAATGGCTTCTTCTGTTTGTTCTTTAGTTACGAAATCCGGCATTCTGATCATAATTCTGTAATCCCACTCACTTCGGGGTATTTTTAGCGGAGCTTCATCCATAGAAATGCCTTTGTATTTTTCAGTATCAAAACTCCATAAGGCTTCCAGTTTTGGAACAACAAAATCATTATTTGCGGCTTTCTGCATAAATTTAATAGCATAAGCAGTGGCATACAAGGCCTGAATATTTTCCGAGAATTCTTGTCCCGAAGGATCCCCTTTTCCTGTAATCGAGATGTAATTTGTTTTTTCAATATAAACGATCTCAGGATTAGTTTTAGCCCTGTAGTATACTTTGTCGGTTTTTGTTAAATCTAGTTTGCTCATCTTTTTAGTTTTATTACAAATTAAATCACAGAAGGTGACAACAGTATGTCAGCAGGAAAATTCTACATCTTTTTTCTTAAAAAAAAAATAGCCACGAATTCACAAATTGTTTGTTTTCATAGATGGTAAAACAAAATTCGAGAATTTGTGGCTATCAAGATAAAATGTTGCTTTTTTCTCAAAACAGAGAAAACGCCCCGAATTCACGATTTGTTTAGGATGTAAGCTTTGAATATAAAATTCGAGAATTCGTAGCGATTAAAAAGAAGCCGTTATTTTTTCTTCCTCAAAACCAAAAATACAGGATAAGAAATCAAAGTGAGAACAACGATTATAGCAAAACCTTTTGGATCGCTGAAAATAAATCCTATTAACAAAGCAATCGAGGCTACAAAGGCAAATATTGTCGTCCAGGGATACCAAAAAGAATGATACGGACGTGGTAAATTGGGTTCAGTGGCTCTTAGTTTTAAGAGAGAAAGATAAGCTAATCCCCAAACGATAATAGAGATAAAGGCTGCGAAAGAAAATAATACTTCAAAAGAGCCAATGCAAATTAAAAATAAACTGAAAAGCGACGAAACTAAAAGCGCTATAATTGGTGTCCCGCCTTTATTTACTGTTGTTCCTTGTTTGAAAAAGAACCCGTCACGACTTAATCCGTAAAGGATTCTTGGCGGAATCATCATAAAAGCATTTAGTATACTGATTAATGAAAAAATGGAAATTACCGTAACAATAATAGCTCCGTTTTCTCCAAAAAGGATCTTGGCAACATCTGCTGCGGCTAAATTTGATTTTGCCAGGGTTTCAATTGGTAAAACATGAAAGAAAGCAGCGTTTACCAAAACATAAATGGCAACCACTAAAAAGACACCGCTGTACAATGACTTGGGAATATTTTTGTTGGGATTATCGTTTTCTTCGGCAAAAAAGCAAACGCTGTTCCAGCCGTTGTAAGTCCCGATGATCAACTGCAATGATTTGAAAAATCCGAAGATTAGTCCAATTTGAAAGAAAGAATGGTCTGTTTTGATTTTAGGGACTTCAGTGCCTGTGTACATAAAACAGGCTATGACCAAGGCTACAAAGCAGATTACTTTTAAGAAACTGGTAATTTGCTGAATGACGCTGCCGTTTTTTACACCACTTAAATGAATGAGTACAAAAGCAAGTAATAAAGAAATTGCCATCACGGTAGAATAGTTCGAGAGTACAGGAAACAAAATAATAATGTACTCACTAATAACAATACAATAAAAAGCCGGTGGTGTTACATTGACGATAAAATCAAACCAGCCGGAAAGAAAGCCGGCATATTCGCCAAAAGCTCTTTTAATATAGTTATAGGAACCTCCTGCTTTGGGTAACATTGTGGAAAGTTCTGCATAGGAGTTGGCTCCTAACAAAACATATAAACCTCCAAAGAGCCATGAAGCAATAATGAGCCAATAATTGTCGAGTAGGGAAGCAATGCTGCCGGGTGTACGAAGAATTCCAACGCCAATCGTTCCTCCAATTAATACAGCAATATTAAAACTTAAGCCAAGACTTTTTTGCAATTGATTTTTTTTAGCATCTGACATATATCGGAGTTTTGTTTTGGTGAGAATTTTTATGGAACAAAAGTAATACAATCTGATTACTTTCTTTAGTGAAAACAAAAAACCTCATCTATTGTCAGATGAGGTTTTCTGTTTAAAACCAGACTTTTTTGTTTTCGTTATTGAAATACGGCAAAAGTCCGGAGGGCAAAATCTAATTCAAAATTTAGAATTTATATTTTAAGCTTGTCAAAATTTGACGAGGTGCAATTGGGTTGATACTGTAATTTTCGTGAACAGTATAATTCAATTCGTTTGTAATATTAGATAGTTTACATAAAACAGAGAATTTTCTCCACTCGTAACCTACAGAAGCATCAATGGTTGTGTAACCTTCGATAGGAATATCTCTGTCTCTAATGGTAACAATGTAAGCAGGATTTGGTTTTGGATTGGTAGGTGTAGGCTTAACAGCTGTCCACAGATAATCATCATTCCATCCACCTAAACGGTTACCAATATAGTTCGCGATTGCTCCAAATGAAACTCCTCTAAACATTCCTTCCTGTACCTTGTAGTAGAAGCTTAAGTTGGCTGTGTTTTTAGGTGTTCTTACAACCGGATCTCCCGCTACAAAACTTCCACTTGTTCCGGAAGTTTTAGTATAACGCATATCATTATAGCTATAACCGGCAATAATATTAAGTCCTTCAATAGGTGTTGCAGTAACATCAATTTCAACCCCTTTACTTTTAGTAGCTCCACCCAATACTTTTATGCTTGAATTCACATTTTCAGTAATACCATCGGCTAGAAATGGTGCGGTTTGAGCCAAATTGCTGTTTGAGATTTGGTAAACCGTTAAGTTTGTGCTTAACAAGCCCTCAAAGAATTCTTTTTTAATACCTGCTTCGTATTGATCAATGATCGATGCTTCAATTGTTTTGTTGTCAACCGTGAATCCTATATTTGGTGAAAACGAGTTCGAGTAGCTGGCAAATAATGAAGTGCTTTTTGTTGGTTGATAGATAATACCCACTTTTGGAGAGAAAGCATTGTCCAGTTTTTTAGCACCAACTTCTGCTATTGCATTTTCCGGAGCGACCGTTTGAACTTTTGTACCGGTGTTATAAGTTTCTTTGTAAGTGGTAGCTTGGCCTTCTTGCCATGACCAACGAATACCTGCTAATACTTTGACTTTTTCTGTAATCGAAATCAGATCCTGAAAATAAGCCCCAAAACGATTGGTTTCTGTTTTTAGAATTTGAGTCGCTCTTGCGTTTGGAATATCATTTTTTTGTTTTGACGGATCAAAAGCAAATAAATTGATAGTGTCATAATTTGCCGGATCAAAAGCATAAGTGTATCCGGTAGCAAATGAATTTTCCCAATCAATACCTGTATATACTTGATGTTTTACTGATCCGGTATTGAAATTTCCTTGTAAACTTAATTGGTCGCCCAATATCTGCTCTAAATTTTTATTTTGAACTAATGCTCTGGTCCAGTCGCCACTATTGGTTATATTAGACATCTGAGCTGTAGATTTTTGAGTTCTATCATAACTTTGGAAAGAACTATTAAAGTTTAGTTTCCAGTTTTTATTGAAATCATGGTTTAATAAAACCGAAGCACTTGCTGATTTTGTAGTACCATTAGACCAAAGTGATCCGTAGAATGCATTACGAGGTAAGTCAAGAATTTGTTTTCCGATAAGTCCTGTTCCAAAATCCGGAGTCCAGTCTGCTGTTAAATAATCCCCTTGTACCGTAATTTGTGTTTTTGGATTGATGATAAAAAGTAAAGACGGGTTTACATATACACGTTCGTTTTTTACTACATTTCTGAAGCTTTCAGAGTTCTCGTAAGAACCGTTTATTCTAAAAGCAATTGACTTGCTAAGAGGGCCATAAAAATCGAAAGAAGGTTTGTAGAACGCATAACTTCCAATTTGCATCGATACCTCACCGCCTGATTTAAATGAAGGTGTTTTGGTTACCAGGTTTAAGATACCTCCCGGTGCAACGTTTCCAAACAATAAAGCCGAACCTCCTTTTAAGAATTCAACTTTCTCCAGACCGGAAACATCAGGAATGGAACCTGAATTGTAACGGAATCCGTTTTTAAACATATTGTTGGCAGACATGTCATATCCTCTTGAGAAAAAAGATTCCTGTGCACCACCACGAGCAGAACTTACATAAACACCATTAGCGTTTTTAATAACTTCACTTAAACGAATGGCTTGTTGTTGTTCGATTACATCAGAACTAATAACCTGTATGCTTTGTGGATTGTCCATTGGTTTTAATCCCGAACGAACTGCAGTAACCGGTTTAGGCTCTCTATTGGTTTTAATTAATACTTCATTTAGTATTTCTCCTTTTTTATTTTTTACCGTGTCATTGGCAGTTGAGGCTGCCTCGTCGCTTGAATAGTTTTGACTGTAAGAAGCAAAACTTATAAAGGATAATGCAAGTAGTAAATTATATTTCATGTTGCTTATTTAGATTTAATAAAAATAAATTTTTGCAAATGTAATATCGAGATACGGTCTTAACAAAATTTTCAGAGTTTTTCTAGATTAAAATTTCATTAGAATAGTCTTAAGATTGGCTTAAGATTTTGTTTTTCTAAATTTTATTGAGTAAGGAAGAAGAAGAGAGAGTGTAAAAGATATTTTGGTTAAAAAAAGCCTTGCTCATTACGAACAAGGCCTAACTAACTATAAAATTATCAAATAATGAATGGACTATATTATTTAACGGCAATTAAATAAGTTGCCATCTTCCAGATTTCGTTGTAATTTTTGCCATTATGTTCTCCGGCAGCTTTTTCGGTATAAGCAAATTCTACCATATAATTTCCTGACCAAAGTGGTGTAAAAGAGATTTCTCCTTTGTCATTGCTCCATAATTCTTTTTCCCAACCATTTGGAGCAATTACTTTTATTTTTTGTTTTTTAGCTGCTGCACCTTCATACAAAGCATTGATGTTTAGTACTGTTTTTTGTTTAGCCGCTGTCACTTCTTTAGCAAAGACACTAATGATGTTTGTATTTGCGGCAGCATCATTTCCTTTGGCGGCATTGCCAACGGTAACCGTTGCGCTTGAATTGTAATCTAATTTCATGGTACCGTATACATCTTTTACAGTATGATGCATCACAACCGTATAAACGCCATCCTCATCTGGTGTAAAAAAGGCCTGATATTTATTTTCTAAGGCTGTAGCGGTAAGTTTTGTTTCTTTTTTTGACGGGCTAATTACAACCAGTGAAAAATCTTTTAAATCCGAAAACCATTTTGCCGAAGCTGTAATATCATTATCTGAAAATTCTCCAAAGAAAACAGATATTTCCTGAGCTTTTCCTTTAGCTCCCACCGCTTTAGTTTCGATCCACAAGGCATGAGCAAATAGAGTAGGGCTGGCAATTAACATTAAAAGTAAAAATGTTATTGATTGTAAAGTTTTAGATTTCATAATATGCAATTAATGAGTTAATAATTTCGTATCACAAATGTAAAGTTTAATATTAGTTTGACAATATTTATTTAGAACAATTATGAATAATAAGATGTAAATCTAATCTTGTATTTTCTTCCGAATATCGTCAGCTGGTTTTGTGTTTCCATTTTTTAAATATGCTTTTTCCAGTGCGAGAGATGCATTTTTACTTTTCGGATAATACTTTTCTGCATATTTAAAGAAAATAATGGCCTGTTGCGGTTTTTCAATATCCAGACAATAATTGCCAATCCAATCCAGATAACTTTCGGTTGGGAGAAAGGTAAAACCGGTTTGCTGCGATAATTTGGCATATTGTTTTTCTACCAGGGAAGGATCAACTACGGCTTGTTTGACCTGAACCAGATGTTCTTCAAAAAGGAAGCGTAAACCATCATATTCGGCCGGAATGGGAATGGTTCCGTGATCTTCATTTTCATAAAATTTAAAACCCCAGCGAAGGTTTTTAGGCTTTTTATCTTTCAGCAATTTTTCAAATTTTCTGATGCCTCTTGCCATATCTGTTGTGGTGTCCTGAGGAATACTTTTTTTATCGGCCATGGCTAAATAAATACTGCGCTGTTCAAAATTTTTTGTATTAAAAAGTGAATCCGCTTTTTTATTCATAAGTTCATTATCCCACCAAAGACTTGGATCAATAATGATATAAGAATTAAACAATTGAGTATGATGCAACAGAATATTTACGGCCGTTAATCCTCCAAAAGAATGTCCGTTTAAAACATTGTAACCCGAAGTTCTGTACTTGGAGTCTATGTAAGGACGCAGCTCATTTTCTAAAAAAGTGATGAAGTTTCTATTGCCTCCGCTTTGTTGAAACATCTTCTTTTTTTTATCAAAAAACGCCTGACGATTTGCTTCGGTAGGGGTAAGATCTCTGGTTCGGTTGGTATTGGTTATTCCAACAACTATCATTTGAGGAATTCTGGCATAAGGTCCTCGCGCAAGTGATTGCTGAAGTCCGGTAAAGGAATGAAAATTACTCTCGGCATCTAGTAAATAAACAACAGGATATTTTGCAGGAGCAAATTTAGTATTGTTGTAATCAGGGGGAAGATAAACCCAGAAGTTTCGTTCTTCATTTAATGCTTTAGAGAATAGATGTTGTTTACTGCCAATAGAGATGCTGTCTTGCGAGAAGGAAGGAGTAAACCAAAAAAGGCATAGCAATAAAATTGTTTTTTTCATTTTTAAACTGATTGTGTTTTTTTCTTTTTATTCTGACGTCCGTACCAAATTAAAAAACCTGTTACGGGAAGAAACATGCATACAAGTCCCACAAGTAAAGTCAGTGTTTTTCCAATCCATCCGGCCCAAAAACCAATATGGAGATTCATCGTTGTTTCATCAATATCTAAACCGTTCATTACTTTTACGGGTATTTCAAATTCCTGGCCTGTATAGCGATTTAACGCAAAAGTTTTCCCGTTTTGAACGCCTTTCAGACCGATATCTTCGGCCGCTACCGCAAATAAACTGGTAATACTGTCTTTTGCGGCAATCGATAATTTGACTTGTTCAATCGCTTCGTCTTTTGCAAATAATCGTTCTATTATTGGGTTTAATGCTGCAAATGTTTTAGTACTGTCATATTCAGGTTTTATGTCCCGAAATTTGGAGTAAGCGCGCGGCATACCTCCAAATACTTTTTGCGTCGTTGAGTTTAAAGGTTTGTTAACAATAATTAAACCGGTAATAGTAATCAATAAGGCGGGCAATAGGTTGTAAAATCCGGGAACATTGTGTAAATCGTAGTTGAGTCGTTTAAAACTGGCATTTTTTTTAATAGTAAAGCTTTGCAGTTTGGTAGATCGGTTCCATTTTTTTGGCCACCATAAGATAAGTCCTGTAATTAATTCGATTAGAAAAATCCAAACTGAAATTTCTATAATTAAATTTCCGATATCTCCAAAAGGAATATGACCGCTGTGAATGTGGGCAATGACATAGAAGAAATCATAAGCCTTTCCGGAAGTTAAAACTTTGCCTGTATAAGGATCGATCCATGAAAATTGCAAATCCCGGTCTTTGGTCGACGAAGCCATCTTAATGGTTCTTTCGGGATCTCTGTAGGTAATAAAATAACTGGGTTTACGATTGGGCAGTTGTGTTTTGAAAGCCCTTATAATTTCTTCCGGAATTAGTTTTTGTTCTTTTACTTCAGAAACATATAAGGAATCATAAGCCAAACCATCAATAATATTATCGCAAAAGATAAATAATACTCCTGTAAGCGCTACAATAAATACAATAATTCCGGAAGTAAGTCCTAACCATAAGTGGAGCCAATGATTCAGTTTACTCCATTTGCTTTTTTGTTTGTTTTTTTTGATTGTATTTCCAGACATACTGTAAAACGATAAAAACCAAGCTACAATCGATAAGATATGATAGCTTGGTTATAACTAATTAAAAAGAATTAAAATTTAAAAGTAAGATTAGCTACTAATTGTCTTGTTGGCATCATATTAGCCCAATAATCTGCTGACCAATATTCTTTGTTCGCAAGATTATTGACTTTTAGCCCTAATCTAAATTTTTGTTTTTCATAGAAGACACTGGCATCTAATGTGGTGTATCCGTTTGCTGTAAAGGTGTTGGCATCATTTAAATAGCTATCACTTTGAGTGTTTCCGCCAAAACCAAAACCAACTCCTTTGGCTTGTCCGTCTAAGATTTTATAGCTAATCCAGAAATTAGCAACATTAGCAGGAGTAGAGTAAGGTTTTTTTCCTTCAAGACTTGGGTTTGCTTTGGTGTATTCACTTTGGTTATAACCGTAGCCTACAATAATGTGTAAGCCTCTAAACGGATTTGCAATCAGATCGGCCTCAAAACCTTTACTGCTTTGCGTTGCATCCTGAACAGAAAATAAAGGATTGTTAGGATCTGTACGCAATTTGTTTTTTACTTTAATATCATAGTAACTCAAAGTACCGTTTAGTTTTCCTCCCAGTAATTCAATTTTTACACCACCTTCTAACTGGTTTGCTTCTTCAGGTTTAAACTCTGTCAAACCATTTGGATTGTCTGCAGTTGGTGCTGGCGACACATTGCTGAATCCGTTCATATAATTTCCAAAAACCGAAACTTTGTCTTTAACAACCTGATACACTAAACCAAATTTTGGAGAAACAGCATTCTGATTGTACTGTGCAATTTTGTTTTCGTAATGATCAAAACGCGCGCTGGCCATAGCAATAAATCGATCGGTAATATTGATCACATCCGAAGCATAAAAACTTAATGTTCTAAAATCTCTGGTGTTAACTACAGTTGGCGCCGTCATATTAGCGATAAGCTGTTTGTATTTCTCCATATTGATAAAAGCGGCATTTCCGTTGATGGTAAGGGCAGGATTTGCAACAGCGGTATCATAATTATTAATGAGCCATCTGTTATCATTTGTACTGATATAGGTGTAATCGATCCCTAAAAGTAATCGGTTTTTAAGGCTTCCAATATTGAAATTCCCGATAAAGTTTTGTTGAATTTGTGACGTTTTAAAGGTACTGTTGATGTTGTACAATCTTCGTTGTAAAGTAATACCAGAATTCGCAGCCGTATTGATCAGTAAGAACAAATAATTGGCCTTATTGTCGGTAAAAGCATTAGAAAAATTAGTTTGCGAAACCCATTGATCTGACAATTGATAGGTGGCTTTTGCAAAAATATTGGTGTTTTTTGCTTCCGATTGTAAATCATCTGTCGCATACGATTTTTTGAAATCAAAATGTAAATCATTCAGACTTTTTACTGGTGGTGTACCGCTTCCTAAACCAATAGAAGTTGAATTACGGTTTCCTTGATACAATTCTAAATCAAAGTCAAAGGTCAAACGGTCACTGGCTTTATAAGTAAAGGAAGGAGCCACGACAAAAGTGTGGCTTTTGCCATAATCCTGCCATGTTTTTTGGTTGTCTAAAGCGGCGTTAATCCTAAAAAGCATTGTTTTTTCTTCATTAAGAGGTGTATTAAAATCGATAGTTGTACGACTTAGAGCCCAGCTTCCGGTCGTATAACTTACTTCACCTTTCATAAAGTCAAAAGGCTTTTTAGTCACTCTGTTGATAAGACCGCCATAAGTGGTTAAGGACGAGCCAAACAAGGTTGCTGATGGTCCTTTGATTACTTCGATACTTTCCAGGTTTACAGGATCACTCATCGTTACCCAGTTTGTGTTCATTCCGTTACGGATTGATCCCGCTGCCGATGAACCGCTAAAACCACGCATTCTTAAACTTAATCCAACTCCTCCAGAACCCACACTTTGCGTCACGTTGTTTAATCCCGGAGCCGAGTTTAAAGCACTTCTGAAATCAACAGCTATTTGTTCTACAAAGAGTTCTTTGGGAACGACGGTATACACTTGCGGGTTTTCAAGATTTGCAATCGGTAATCTCGCGACATATTCACTTTGTTTTTTAGCAAATTTTTTGGCGGCAGAAACAACCACAACTTCCTGTAATTCTTTTAAAGAAGATTCTAATTGAAATGAAACCGTTGAGGTTTCATTTGCACTGACTGTAATTTGCTGTTTTGATGGAATATGTCCCATCATATTAATTTCGATTTCATATGTTCCTGTAGGCACCTGGCTTAAAATAAAAACACCATTTTCATCTGTGAGGGCTGACTTTTTTAATTTTGGTATTGTAATATTTACGGAGGAGGCAAGGTGGTCATCTGAAGTAATTACAGTTCCTTTTATAGAACCTGTACTTTGTTGGGAAAATGCATTTGTAATGAAAAAACAAACCAGAAGAAGCATGTAAATGGGGGTGGTTAACATCTTTTTTACCCTTGGTATAATAAAAAGCATACTATATTTATTTAGATTGGTTATAAATTGATAATTTTACGCAAAAGTAATATGTTAATAAAAACATAA
>NZ_CAGKLC010000042.1 GCF_903469665.1 Flavobacterium sp. UGB4466
TTACCTTTCATTACCTTAATGGTTACCTCTTAGCAGGGCTGAAAACATCATGCTATTACTATAGCTCTTTCAGAGCAAATGTTAATCTCATAGATCAGTTTTACAAAATCATCTCTTTCCTTTTTTATAATGTAACAAAATGAGTCAGAACAATGTTCTTTGTCCTACATCTATAAACAAAAAAATCCACAAAATTGAAAAGTAAAATTTCAATTTTGTGGACTAAATTTATTGTTTTCTTTTTTTAACCCTTGATCCAGTTGATTACTTCCGGATCTGTTGGCAATGTTCTTGGTTTAATCACTTTTACCAACTCCCCTTTTTCGTTAATCAGGTATTTTTGAAAGTTCCATTCTACTTCAGAATCCTTCAACCCGTTTTTGGATTTTTGTGTTAAGAATTTGTATACTTCACACATATCACTTCCTTTTACAGAAACTTTATCCATCATTGGAAAAGTTACACCATAATTTTGCTGGCAGAATGTCTCAATCTCTTTATTTGTTCCAGGCTCCTGCTCAGCAAAATTATTAGCAGGAAAACCCACAATTACGAATCCTTTATCTTTATACTCTTTGTAAATTGCTTCAAGATCTTTGTATTGAGGAGTTAAACCGCATTTTGATGCCGTGTTAACAATCATCACTTTTTTCCCTTTTAGCGAAGCAAAATCAAAAGTGTCTCCTGATAAATCTTCTACCTTAAATTGATAAATGGTTTCTTTTGTCATAAGTTTATCTGTTTTAGATAATTTCTCTTTACTGGTTTGTGCCTGAATTTTAGTACCGAACAAAAGGGCAATACTACAAGCTATAAATGCTACTTTTTTCATTGTTTATTTTTTTATAAAATTAGTTAAATTCTCTTCTCAAAATCACTTTAAAATCTTTATTTTTTGCTAAACATACGTTAAATAAAAAAAAATGAAGCCTAACGTTAATCAGACGTTAGGCTTCCCCCCATACAAACAAATCAAACCATGAATTAATTGTTATTCCCTTTTTATATCGTTATATTAAAAATAGTTGATGCCCCGGTTTTAGTGCTCATATTTCAAAATTCCAATCCCTCAGGCGTATCTTTTTTAACGGCTTTTATCTTTTATTCTGGGCAAGAGTTGGACTACCTTCATTTTTTCTGGAAGTCCGAAGACATCAACTGATCTACTAATTCCTAAATAATGTATTATCGTTTATTACAAACTCTGAATTCTTATGAACAAGTCCTTTACGAAAATCACTTTTACTAAATCCCGCCAGCGACAAAACAGTAGTCAAGCCAACAATCAGTATTTTCAGTTTATTTAAGCTATTCATGATAAATATTTTTTTATTTATTGAGATTTACTTTACGATTTACTCTTTCTAAATATTAATTTTCATTACTAACTCTAAAAGCAAAAACGCCATTAAAAAACTCAAAACCTCTTCATTTCCAGGTTTTTGCTATTTTCGACACTATAAATTCGATGTTATAATAGCATTTACGCAATTGGATTGCTTTTGGTTTTAAAAAAATCAAAAAAAAATGATATTTTTTTCAAACCCCTTACTTTCCTAGGTTTAAGACTACTAAAAAAATTAAAATATTCACGAAAAAAAATTATCTTTATCTCAGGTTAGACATAATGTCCCTTAAAATTTTGTTCCAACTTAAAATACCACACCTATGAGTCAAGAAGAATTATTAGTTTTAATTTACAAGAAAGACGAACGAGCTTTTACCCATTTGTACGATATGTACTCGAAAAGTTTGTTTTCTGTTATTAATGTTCTCATAAAAAATCGTGAAGAAGCCGAAGATGTTTTGCAGGAAGTTTTTGTCAAAATCTGGAAAAACATCGATTCTTATAATGAGAGTAAAGGTCGGTTTTACACCTGGATCCTTAATATTGCAAGAAATACCTCCATTGACAAGTTAAGATCCAAAAATTTTAATAACAGTCAAAAAAACCTTTCTTCAGATAATTTCGTAAATCTGTTAGACGACAGTAATAAACTCGTTAATAGAATTGATACTATTGGAATACAAGAATTTGTGAAAAAATTAAAACCAAAATGTATCGAGATTATTGATTTATTATTTTTTAAAGGATATACCCAACAAGAAGCTTCAGAAGAATTGGCAATGCCATTGGGGACTATCAAGACGCAAAACAGAAACTGTATTAATGATCTAAGAAATTATCTAAAAATATAATGGAAGCAAAAGAGTATATAGAATCAGGAATTCTGGAACTATACGTTTACGGTTTATTGACCGAAACTGAAAATCTGGAAATAGCCGAACTGGCTAAGAAAAACCCGGAAGTTGATCAGGAAATTATTTCGATAGAGAAAGCTATTGTAGCTTTATCATCAAGTTTTTCTCCTTTTCACTCGGTAGCCAATTTTGAGAAGATAAAAGCTCGTTTAGAACTGAAACACGGCAAAGTAGTCGACATGAAACCAGCTTCGAACTGGTCACAATATGTAGGCTGGGCTGCGGCAGTGTTACTGCTTTTAGGCTTTGGATATCAAACTCTGGAATTGACAAAAACGAAAGAAGCTATTGCTACTGTTGGGACTGAGAAAAACAAAATTGAAAAAGATTACGCTTTCTTAGATCAGCAGAACAAGCAAACCGAAAAAAGTCTGACTATAGTGAGGGACATCAAAAATACCGGTGTAACACTTGGCGGGCAAGCCGTTTCTCCAAGTTCATTTGCAAAAGTGTACTGGAACAAAGACACAAAAACGACGTATATTGATGCTGCCGGCTTACCAAAACCTCCAAAAGGTATGGTGTATCAGGTTTGGGCTTTAAAATTAAGTCCTGTACTAACACCTACGAGTATTGGTTTATTGAGCGATTTTGAAGGAAACTCTCAAAAAATATTTGCTGTAAATCAAACCGATTCAGCAGAAGCTTTTGGAATTACTTTAGAACCTGCCGGAGGAAGCCTGACGCCTACAATGGAACAATTGTATACTTTAGGAAAAGTTTAAAACAAAATACATCTTATCACTTAAAAAACGCATATTCAATTTAATATGCGTTTTTTATTATTTTCAATTTGAAATATACCTAAAAAATTATGAATGGAAATTTACTTTTAAGAACTGCGGTCGCTATTATACTCCTTACTCATTCAGTTTTCGGAATGTTTAATAACGGAATCAATGATTTTGGAAATCTTTATTTAAATCAGATTGGCTTCGCTCCTTTTGGCGTTTTTCTGGCCTGGTCTATTAAATTATCCCATGTAGCAGCAGCCATTCTTCTGCTTATTAACAAATACGTTAAACCTGCAGGATTTGTCACTATCCTCATATTGATAATGGGAATAATCCTTGTTCATTTTCAGGAAGGCTGGTTTGTTGTAGGCGGTGGAAGAAACGGTGCCGAATATAACTTTTTACTCATTGTCGTACTGCTGGCAATTATGTATCCCAATGGCTTAAAAAAACTAAACTAAATACCTCCCGTTTAGACATAAAAAAAGATTCAGCTTAACTGAATCTTTTTTTGTTTATTATACTATTTACTATTTTTTCTTGCTTTTATAGTATTTACGGTATTTCGGATACGTTAAAGCTCCAATAACTGAAATGGTTCCTAACGAATACCAAATCCAGCTTAATGAATGTGCTTCTCCAGTGGCATACGAGTGTAAACCAACTAAGTGAAAGTTTACTCCATAATATGTGAACAATATTGATACAAAAGCAAACATACTCATTAAATTAAAGAACCATTTCCCTCTAAGTGCCGGTACAAAACGAGCGTGAATCACAAAAGCATATACCATAATTGAGATTAAAGCCCATGTTTCTTTTGGATCCCATCCCCAATAACGTCCCCAACTTTCGTTAGCCCACTGTCCGCCCAGGAAGTTACCAATCGTTAACATGATTAAACCAATCGTAATCGACATTTCATTGATATAAGTGATCTCTTTGATATTTAAATCCATTTTAGCTTTGTTCTTTTCATTGGTAAAGAAAATCAATACCAAGGCTACAAAACCTAAAATCATTCCTAAAGCAAAAGGACCATAACTTCCAACAATTACTGCTACGTGAATCATTAACCAATACGAGTTCAATACCGGTTGTAAGTTTGCAATTTCAGGATCAATCCAGTTCATATAAGCTGCCATTACGATCATGGCAGTCACAAAAGCAGATGAAGCTACGGTAAGTTTCGATTTTCGGTCAAAAGCCAATCCAAAGAACATTGTTGCCCATGCTACATATATAATAGACTCATAAGCATTACTCCATGGAGCGTGACCCGAGATGTACCAGCGCGCAATAAGTCCTAAAGTGTGCAGTGCAAACAATACTCCTACCAGTATATGGAAACCGTTGATCGTTATGCGAAGCCATTTTTTCTCAAAAAAGATATTTACAATAGTAAACATCAACATCAAGACTGAAACGGTAAGATACCAGTACGGCAATTTTTTGAAAATATCGTATTTGTTATAGGTTATTTCGGCATCAATTTTCTCCTCGCTTGGTCTTACCTTAGCCCCAAACTTTTTTTGGAAACCATTAATACTTTCTACTAACTGATCGGCTGTTGTAAAGTTTTTTGAAATTGAGCCATTGTTTAATGCACTAAAATACATTGGCAGAATTTGCGTTACATAAGTCGAATCCATTCCTTTAAATCCTCCCTGTTGTCTTTCCAGATACGAAACCCATTTGTGATTTGGGTCATTTGGAATAGGGAATATTTTCAGAATACTGCCACTTAAAGCAGATTCCATCAGATTCACTCTTTTATCGGTATCTATGAAATCTTTCTCAAACTGATTTGGATTTGCTGCTTTATAGGCAGCATCTAAAAATGGTGAAAGTTTATAATTTCCGTTAGCATCAAAAAACTGTACAAACGCAGCACGTTTAGCTTCTTTCTCTACGCCAATAATTTTTCGAATACTGTCGTTTCCGGATCTTAGATGAATCAAAGGAATTTGTATCCAAACCTGAGCATACTGCGTCATAGACAGAAATACCTGATCAGAATTCATTCCGTTGTAGGTATCACTCTGACTTACTTTTCGAAGCAATTCAGATGAAAAAGTATTCACCGGTTTCATTCTACCTCCCGCATCCTGAATAATCAAACGTCCAAATTTAGCGGCATGTGATTCGGGAGCTTTGTAAATGGTGAGTAAAGAGTCTAACTGTTTCTGACTTGGCGGTGCAGTAACATGATTGGCATGATCCTTTGGATCTGTGTTGTGATCGTGATTGTGTCCCGGTGTGTGTACATGCGGAGCCTGAGCAAAACCACTTAAACCAATCATTAAAACTAAAATGGTGATTAGTTTTTCTTTTTTCTTTTTTACGCCTTCTAGTTTGCGTTTCAAATCGCCAAAACGGGAATGTTTGGTAAACATAATAGCCATTAAGCCTATGTATAAAAGAAAATATCCTAAATAAGTAATATTAGTTCCCCAGAAATCGTGATTTACCGACAATACTGTTCCTTTTTCGTCCGGATCAAATGAAGATTGAAAAAATCGATATCCTTTGTGATCTAAAACGTGGTTCATATAAATATCAGCATTAAATGTTTCTGTTGAATCCTGAACGGTTACTTTACTTTCAAAAGAAGAGTAGCTTTTTTCTGTTCCCGGATATTTTGTAGCGATAAAATCGTTTAACTTTATTTTGAAAGGTAAAACATAGGCTTTACTTCCGTAGAACAAACTGTATTCGATTTTTCCAATTTTAACCGTCTGAGGCTCCCCTACACTACCTTTAGAGCCTAAAAGTCTAACTTGTTTTTCCTGTCCGTCAACCTTAATTTTTACAATCAAAGCATCATGATGTGATTTGGCTTTGTAATCGTTATTAGATTCATAATCTACAACTCCTTTAACGGCAGGATCAGGAAATACAATTCTGATATCACCAATACTGTATAAAGAACGCATCATCAAAGGCTGTACATTATCTTTGCTTACCTTACCTTTTAACTGATCGGCCATTCGCATGAACTCTCCTTCAAAAGGTGTCTGAATGGTATATTTATCTCCTGTGGTATTGATGTTGATTGCACCGGCAGTTGGTTTGTTCAACGCAAATAATACATTGTGAATATTTTGTACTTCACCCTCTTTCAGGTAATGCTCCTCACGTCCGCCAGAACCGGCTTCTACCATTTTTAAGTATAACGTTCCTGTAGGATCCGGTTTTATAGTCTCTTTAGCCCCCATGATGTAATTCACGTACGACACTTCAAAAGGAGTCTCATCGAATTTTCCGGAAAGCGTAAAATCATTATTGGTCACAGGTGAAAACAATAAGCTTTTGTCAAAAACTCTGCGTTTCATTTCTCCCTTATATTCTCCATCTGCAAAAACAGTCAGGAATGTTTTATCAGAATAAATTTGATTCTCAGCAGCCCCTTCACGGATAGGCATCATTCCTTCATAACTGATATAACGCGTAATAAAAGCTCCTAAAAGAATAAAAATAAAGGCAAGGTGAAGTAATAAAGTGGCCCATTTTTCTTTTTTATGCAATTGGTAACGTTTGATGTTTCCAAAGAAATTGATCAAAAAGAAGACCATTATCGCTTCAAACCACCAGGTATTATAGATTAAAATTCGGGCTGTATCTGTGTTGTACTTACTTTCGATAAAAGTTCCAACACCCATTGCAATTGCGAATGTTAAAAAAAGAACGGCCATTAATCGTGTAGAAAACAAAAAAGAGAATATTTTTTTATCCATTTTTAAGGAATTACATTGTATAAAAGTGGCACAAAAATACTTAAAAATGTTGATTTGCAACGGCTGTAATTTGTTAATAAAAACCAAATATAAATTAGTAAATCAAATCCTTTCTTTAAAAAACGTGCGTTTAATTTTACAAATTCACAATCAAGTTTATGAATCTGTTTTTTTATGCCACAGATTACGGGATTAAAACAGGATTTATTCTTTTAGCAAACTACTTTTAGAACAGTCCTTTTTAAATAAATCAACAGAATCATTGCAATCCGTATAATCTGCAGCTAAACTTCTTTCATGCTTATTCTCTTTAAAAAAAATAATACTAATTTTGCGCTATGATTCGAATTACAATAATTGGTTCCGGAAATGTTGCCCAGCATTTGATCAAAGCTTTCTCTAAAAGTGAAGCGGTAGAAATTGTGCAGGTATTTTCGAGAAAAAAGGAAGCCCTTGCTTCTTTGGTAAGTTTTGAAAAAATCACGGATAGTTTTGACTCTTTACAAGAAGCTGATCTGTATATAATCGCGGTTTCAGACAATGCAATTTCAGAGGTTTCAAAGCAGTTACCATTTCAAAATCGTCTTGTCGTTCATACCTCAGGAGCGGCTCCCATCGAAACTCTGGATATAAAAAATCGTAGAGGTGTTTTTTATCCACTTCAAACCTTTTCTAAAAATACCACCATTGACTTTTCAGTGATTCCGGTTTGTCTGGAGGCTGAAAATACCTTTGATTTTCGTGTTTTAGAAAAAGTAGCCAAAAGCATTTCAAAGTCGGTTTACCCTATCAATTCCGATCAAAGAAAGGCACTGCACGTTGCAGCGGTTTTTGTGAACAATTTCACCAATCATCTGTATCAAATCGGACAGGAGATCTGCAAAGAACATCAGGTGCCATTTGACGTTTTGAAACCTTTAATCCAGGAAACGGCTCAAAAAATAAATACACTAGATCCGATTGACGCTCAAACCGGACCTGCAAAACGCAAAGATTCTACTACAATCGAAGCGCATTTGGAGTATTTAAACCCTGAAAATCAAAAGAATATTTATAAAATACTAACACAATCTATACAAAATAATGGCAAAAAATTATAAAGAAATAATGAATGACATCACCACTTTCGTTTTTGATGTTGATGGTGTGCTTACCGATAGTTCCGTTTTCGTAACCAATGAAGGAGAGATTCTTCGTACCATGAATATTCGTGATGGTTATGCTATGAAAGCAGCAGTTGAAAGCGGTTACAATGTTTGCATTATTTCAGGCGGAAGCAATGAAGGTGTTCGTGTACGTTTGCGCAATTTAGGCATTAATGACATTCATTTAGGAACTCCCGATAAAGTAGCAACTTTTGCAGCATATACTGAAACTTATAACATTCAACCGGAACAAGTTTTGTATATGGGCGATGATATTCCGGATTATCATGTGATGAAATTAGTAGGTTTACCAACTTGTCCACAAGATGCAAGTCCGGAAATTAAAAACATTTGCCGCTATATCTCACACGTAAATGGTGGTAAAGGTGCCGCACGCGATGTGATCGAACAAGTAATGAAAGTTCAGGGGAAATGGATGGAACATTTTAACGGAAAACACGATTAATGATTGCTGATTGTTGATTTTAGATTGCATTTCACAAATTACATTTCACAAAAAAAAACTTAGCTCCTCAGCCTCTCAGAACCTTAGTACCTATAAAAAAATGAAATTCCTCAAACTCATTCGCTACAAAAACCTGCTCCTGCTAGCTTTTATGCAGGTATTATTTCGCTATGCCTTTCTAAAACAGCAGAATATTCCTTTAGCTTTAGCGGACTGGCAATACGGATTATTGGTTTTAAGTACCGTTTTACTGGCAGCAGCGGGTTATGTCATTAATAATATTTACGATGTTGCAACGGATAGTATCAATAAACCTGCTGATGTTGTAATTGGTAAAGGAATTTCTGAAACAACAGCCTATAACCTTTATATTGGACTTAACATTACCGGAGTTGCTATTGGATTCCTGTTGTCTAATATCATTCTTAGGCCAATGTTTGCTTCGCTTTTTATTTTAATTGCTTCGCTGCTTTACTTTTATGCAACGACCTTAAAACAAATTATGATTCTGGGGAATTTTGTTGTGGCTTTATTACTTTCTGTAAGTGTATGGGTTATTGGAATCTTCGACCTTTTTCCTGCTACGAATTCTGAAAATCAGGCACAAATGGCGAGTTTTTTCTCCATCTTAACCGATTATGCAATATTTGCTTTTATGATTAATTTTACTCGGGAAATCGTGAAAGATATTGAGGATCACAATGGCGACTATAATCAGGGAATGAATACGTTACCGATCGCTATTGGAATTAGCAGAACTGCAAAAATAGCCCTGGGACTTGCAATAATTCCTTTTATATCTTGTTTACTTTACATCAAAACCTATTTTGTGGAGAACAATCTTTTTATCGCTACATTTTATGCTTTTGCATTTGTTCTGGCTCCCTTACTGTATTTTATTGTAAAAATATTTGGAGCAAAAAATCAAAAAGAATTCCACCATTTAAGTACCGTTTTGAAACTAATTTTATTCTTCGGAATTTTATCGATTCTCGTTATCACCTTAAATATCAAATACAATGCTTAAAGAAAAGCTAAAAAAATATACGTTAATTCTAGCTTCGGGATCGCCTCGCAGACAGCAGTTTTTCAAAGACCTGGATCTTGACTTCGAAATTAGGTTAAAGGACATTGAAGAAATCTATCCGCCGGAACTAAAAGCAGTCGAAATCACAGATTATCTGGCAGCATTAAAGGCCAGTGCATTTGAAGGTGAACTGAATGAAAATGAAATCCTGGTCACCAGTGACACCATAGTTTGGCATGAGAATAAAGCACTAGGTAAGCCAAAAAATGCTGAGGAAGCCTTTGCTATGATCAAGTCATTATCCAATACTACTCATGAAGTGATCACCTCCGTTTGTTTTAAAACAAACAGCTCTTCTACTCTTTTGAATGATATTACAAAGGTTACCTTTAATGATTTATCAGACGAGGCAATTTTGTATTACATCGAAAATTACAAACCCTACGACAAAGCCGGTGCTTATGGCATTCAGGAATGGTTTGGTTTTATGGCAGTTGCAAAAGTAGAAGGTTCTTACACCAATGTTATGGGATTGCCAACAGCCAAAGTTTATGAATATTTGAGTACTTTAGTGTAAAAATTTGTTTATGTTTTCTTTCAAAGAATATAGCCAGGAGATCTTAACTACCATAATTTTGATTCTCGTTCTGATAGCGTTGCGTATTATTGTTGCAAAACTAATTCGTCGTTATGCCAGTACAAGTCAGTTATTAGAGCATCGTACCAATTTAGTGATCAAGTACATTCACTTGCTCATGAACATACTGGTTATGATTAGCCTGATTGTAATTTGGGGCGTTGAAACCAAAGATATTTTCATAACGGTTTCTTCCATTGCTACTGTAATTGGAGTGGCTATGTTTGCTCAGTGGTCTATTTTGAGCAATATAACTTCGGGAATGATTTTGTTTTTTTCTTTTCCTTTCCGAATTGGAGATACCATCAAAATTCATGATAAAGACTTTCCAATCGAAGCAGAAATTGAAGATATAAGCGCCTTTCATGTGAACTTAAAAACAAAAGACGGCGAAAAGATTATTTTTCCCAATAATTTACTGCTACAAAAAGGAATTTCTATAATGCCTGTCCAATACGAAGAAAAGGAGTTTTTTGATTAAGATAAGTTCTTGAATCTTATACTATTTTATTCAACAAAATGCCTCTTTTCCTCAAAGCGTTAGGGATGGGAGCGATATCCTTTTGCAATACCCAAACATTTTTTTGCATCTCCCAAATCTTCTATCGCAAAAGATTTAGCGGACAGCCCGACCCGGAGGGGAACGCCATAAACAAAATTATCAGTAACGAAATACGAATCTAATGTTTTAAAGAGTGATAATAATTGCTTATATTCATCTATAAATTAACCTTTAAGCCGATAAAAAAATATAATGTCTGTAAACACAAAAATAGTCGTTTTTATTCTATTATGCTTTTGCTTACAAGGCACTTATGCACAGGTTAATCCACCACAGAAAAACGTAAAAACTAAAAAAGACAGTACCGAAGTTTACCAAAAAATTAGAAACTATTCGAAAAAGAATAAATTTACACAAACCCTTCATAAACTGTTCTTCAGGGGAGACAATACACAAAAAAAAGAAGTTTTAGTACAAAATGACACCACCGATTTTAGCGGTAAAATCATTCGGAACATTAATATTATAACACTTGATCCGTTCGGGCATTCGGTAACAGACAGCACCAAGATACCCAAAAACTGGGGAGAAAGAACAGGAAACAGACTGCATTTAAAAACAAAAAAAATAGCAATCTACAATCTGCTGCTCTTCAAAAAAAACACCCCTTACGACACTTACAAAGTACAGGAAACTGAACGTTTGATACGATCTCAGCGATATGTTACAGCTGTAAGAATTACGAATAAGATAACCGGAGTAGCTTCAGATTCAGTTGACGTAACGATTAGAGTTCTGGACTCCTGGAGTACGATTCCCAGATTTGCGGTCTCTGGTAATCAGGTGTCTTTTGGTATTAAAGAGAAAGATTTTTTTGGAACAGGACAACAATTGGACTATAAACACACCAACCGATTTAAAGATGGCCGTACTGCCAACGAAGTAAGCTACAACATTCCTAATATTAAAAATACTTATATAGGAACCACTTTATACTACAAGATTGATCTTGATAACAACTACACGAAAAGTATCAACATTGAACGACTTTTTTATTCTCCTTTGACCCGATGGGCCGGTGGTATATATGCGGGGCAGAACTACAAAAAAGATTCTTTGCAGGCACCTGATAAATCGTATGCATTTCAACCCTTTAAAAATAATTTTCACGATTTCTGGGCAGGGCATGCCAGTAAAGTAACTCAAGATGAAGACGGTATCACCAACCTCGTGGCAACCGCACGTTTTCTGAACGTTAATTATAGTCAAACTCCTTCTGAACTCTACGACCCCACTCGTTTTTACTCTGATGAAAAGCTGATTTTAAGTGGAATTGGTTTGAACCGACGCAAATTTATAAAAGACAATTATATTTTTAGAAATGGCCAAACAGAGGACGTTCCCATTGGGAAAGTCTACGGAATTACTCTGGGGTACCAATACAAAAACAAAGAATGGCGCCCTTATGCAGGAGCGCAGTTCTCTTTTGGAAATTACTACCGTTGGGGATTTTTTAGTACTAATCTGGAAGCCGGTACTTTTTTTCATGATTCAAAAACCTATCAAACGGCTTTCTCGTTTGAATCTAACTATTTCACAAAACTATTCACTATCGGAAACTGGAAACTTCGCCAGTTTGTAAACCCATTCATCGTTATTGGTGCCAATCGCGAAAATATCATTGGAGATCAGCTTAACATTAATGAGGCAAATGGTTTGGCTGGATTTAATACTGCTATATACGGAACAAATAAGGTGGTTCTGTCACTTCAAACACAAACCTATTCCCCTTATGCTATACTAGGATTTCGTATCAATCCCTTTTTTAATTATGGACTCGCTGTATTAGGAGGTCCAAATGATGCTATTGGAAGAAATAAGGCCTACCAAAAAATAACTTTGGGTTTGTCGATAAATAATGACTACCTGGTATTCAGTTCCTTCCAGATTTCACTGTCCTACTACCCTACTATTCCTTTTCAGGGAGATAATGTTTTTAAAACCAACACTTTTCAGGCCTCTGATTTTGGTTTACAAAGTTTTGAACTGGCTAAACCACGAATTGTAGAGTACCAATAGTAAAAAATCTATTTTTCTTTACTTTTTTCAAAAAAAACAGAGACTACAAAAATAACTAATATTCAACACTTTAGACAAATTTCATTTTTAAAAAATCGTCAAAATGCATCATTTATCCGATGAAATACATTGTGCTTTAATTTTTGGCACAGTATATGAATATCACAAAACAGGATCAACCTTAACCTTTAAATTAAAAAAAATGAAAACAATAAAATTAGCAATTGCAGGACTTTTTCTCCTGGTTGCAAATGCCACGCAAGCGCAGGTATCTATAAACGTTAACATAGGAACACCTCCGGCTTGGGGACCGGCGGGATACGAAGAAATAGAGTATTATTATCTCCCGGACATCGAAGCGTACTATGACGTTAGAGCTTCACAGTTTCTTTATTTTGGAGGGGGTCGATGGGTTAGAACAACCTACTTGCCAAGGCAATACAGAAACTATGATTTATACGGAGGTTATAAAGTTGTTTTGAACGATTATCACGGCAGAACTCCTTATACTTACTTTGACCGTCACAGAGTAAAGTACTACAAAGGATACCATGGTGCTCCACAAAGATGTTACAAGCCAAGACCAAGATATGGTTATGACGACCGTCATTATGATAAAAAACGCTACGAAAAACGCCATAAACATCATAGAGACGATGACGATGATGATGACGATCACGATGGTCATTACGGGCGAAGAAGAGGCTAATTATTGCTAAATCGTTAATTTTCAATACAAAAGAGTATCAAAAATCATGATACTCTTTTTTTATGCATGCATAGTAAATACCAAAAACGTTAATTTAATAAATATAATTTAAAAATAACAACTAAAACGATTGAAAAAGTTAAAGTATTCACAAGCATAATGAGTTACGACTTACAAAATCGTAATTTTGCGCAAAATTTAAACAAAAAAATAGATTTTATGAAGAAGAGCGTTTATTTATTTTCATGGTTAGCGTTGTCCCTTTTTACATTTTGTACGAATCATGACGACTCTGCAACGAATGACCAGGCTAAAAACAATAACATCGAAATCAATAGCGATATTACGGCTTTAAATAAGAGACTTGATTACACCAATTCCGGAGTAATTTCAATTAGCGGTTCATCAGCTTCAACAGCTAAACTGTTGAATAGCGCTCAATCTTCGGCTACCGGTTTTCCATTGGTTCAAATTGCAGAGGTTAATCCACCAAAAGACAATAGCGGGAGAACGTTACAGGCCAGTCATGTAGCGGTAAACGGAAACTATGCTTACGTTGCTTATACCATGAGTGGTGAAGCATATTCAGGAGCTATTGATGTTATTGATGTCTCTGATCCTTATAAACCTAAATTGATCACTTCAGCCCTAATCGCCAATACCGATATTACCTCGCTTACCTATTCAAACGGAAATCTAATTATTGGTGCAGCGGCCGATATCGATAAAAATCCATCGCTAAAAAGCCCTGCTGTTGTCATTAACATGCCTTTAAGTTCAGGTATGCTAACGGATAAATACACGATCACTAATCTTGAAGGTCAAGTAACAACTGATGCTGCTTCGAATTCAGGTTCTTATTTTGCGGTAACCGGAGACCAGGGAAGTCTGTTTAAAATCAATGCTGCCTCTAAAACAATCTCAGGAAAAGTTGCCGTAGAAGATTTACGTTCTGTAGCAATCAACGGAGATAAAGTAGTGACATTGAGCGGAACAAAAGGAGTAAATATTTATAACGAATCAACACTGGCATTACAAAAAAGCTTTACCACATCAACAGATGTAAAGGCTTCAAAAAGAACGATAGATTTTGATGGTACAAAATTATTAGTATCAGAAGGATATAACGGTTTAAGTGTTTACGACATCAATAGCGGTTCAAAACTACAGACTATTCCGTTAGCTGTTGCCGGTGAAGAGAATGTTACCAATGCCTTGTCTGTTAATGACGGTTATGCCTTTGTAGCCAATGGTGCCGCAGGTTTAAATGTATACAAAACGGGGGCTCAACTTGGTTTATTGGGAACTGTTGATATACTAGGTTCGTCAAACTATGTAAAATCAAGTGGTAATTTTATCTATGTAGCCAGTGGAAAAGGCGGTTTGAAAATTATCAAGATGGAAAAACCAAACACCACTTTTGAGGGCTGTACAGGATATGGTACTTATAACCAGGGACAAAATCTGATTCTGAACTCCAATGAAGTTAAATCGTACTCCGGTGCTACCTCTATTAGCTCTGCCATTATTAATTCCGGTGCAGTATTAACGCACTGTGGTTCAATTACAGTTCAAAATAATCTAACCTTAAACAGTGGAGGAACTTTCAACATGAAAGGAACATTGTCTCAGGGTAAATACGGTCAGTCTAATCCAACAGAACTTATCATCAACAGCAATGCGGTATTACAAGTTGAAGGTACTGTAGTGATTTGGGGAGATGTTAGATTGAATAGTGGTGCGAAGATTAATTTTATTGGAAACAGCTCTTCTATTACCATTTATGGAAAAGTAACCAAAAACAGCAATGTTACCATTACAGGAAACTATAAAGACACAGAAAATAAATTGAAATAATTTACTGCAATCCTAAGAAATACCACGTGATCTAATACATTAGATCTATTTTCTATAAAGCTGTCAGATTTGATCTGGCAGCTTTTTTTTTGAATCAATTTTCTTAAAAAAGCAAATCAATAACCAAACATTAACATTTCATTTAAATACTCTTCCATGATTTAATTAGTATTTTTGAAACGCTATCAAAAAACACCTAACCTTATTATGCGAAAAATTCAGATACAAATTCTTCTCTTTTTTTTATCAGGCATTTCTCTTTCTTTTGCACAACAACCACAAAAACCAAGTTCTGTTGAAATTTACAACCAAATTAAAAAATTAAACTTTTTAGGTTCAGTATTGTACATTGCAGCGCATCCGGATGACGAAAATACCCGCCTAATTTCTTATATGGCCAATGAAGTAAATGCCAGAACAGGTTATTTGTCTTTAACTCGCGGTGATGGTGGACAAAATTTAATTGGTCCACAATTACGCGAATTGTTAGGTGTTATCAGAACACAAGAACTAATCGAAGCCAGAAAAATTGATGGCGGTGAACAGTTTTTCTCCCGTGCAAATGATTTTGGCTATTCTAAAACCCCTGATGAAACATTAGAAATCTGGAATAAAGATAAGGTACTGGCCGATATGATTTGGACGATCCGAAAATTTCAACCGGATGTAATCATCAACCGATTTGATCACCGTTCACCAGGTACTACCCACGGGCATCATACATCATCGGCGATGCTAAGTGTGGAAAGCTTTAAACTCACCAATGATCCGAAAACATATCCGGAACAATTAAAATATGTAAAACCCTGGCAGGTGAAACGTCAGTTTTTCAATACATCCTGGTGGTTCTACGGAAGTCAGGAAAAATTTAAAGCTGCAAATAAATCCAACTTTATTCAATTGGAAACCGGAGTTTACTATCCGGGAATTGGAAAGTCAAATCAGGAAATTGCTGCTTTAAGCCGCAGCCGTCATCAATCCCAAGGTTTTGGAAGTACCGGATCACGTGGTGACGAAACCGAATTTTTAGAACTCATCAACGGTGATCGTCCGATAGACAAAACTAATTTATTTGAAGGAATTGATACTTCATGGAACCGCGTTAAAAACGGAAAACCTGTTGGAGATTTAATCTCTTCCATCATCGCCAAATATGATTTCAGCAATCCGTCAGCCAGTATTCCGGATCTGATTAAAGCCTATACGATGATTGAGGCATTGGAAGACGATCACTGGAAGTCTGTAAAATCAATCGCCATCAAAAATATCATCGCTTCCTGTACCGGATTGTATCTGGAAGCGGCAGCAATTGAGCAGGAAGCCACTCCGGGAAGCACTATTAAAGTTACTCTGGAAGCCATTAACAGATCTTCAATCGAAATGCAATTAAGCAGTGTGACTTCACTACCGGATCAGAAAAGCACTCCACAAAATATACTGCTGAAAAACAATAACGATCAAAAAATAAGCTACCAAATTCAGCTTCCTACTACATTAGAATACACGCAGCCTTATTGGTTAAAAGAAAAAGCAACTGAAGGAATGTATA
Source organism: Flavobacterium sp. UGB4466 (assembly GCF_903469665.1). GTDB lineage: Bacteria > Bacteroidota > Bacteroidia > Flavobacteriales > Flavobacteriaceae > Flavobacterium > Flavobacterium lipolyticum. Next base: position 16,705 of record NZ_CAGKLC010000042.1, read on the forward strand.
CGGTTTCTAATCAGGAAAACATTGGTATTCCCGATATTATCAGACAAGTCAAAGTAGTTTTTAATGTCAAAATAAATGGTGTAGAAATTCCGTTCGAACGCACTGTAATCTACAAATACAATGACGGTGTAAAGGGAGAAATGTACAATTTCCTTGATATTGTTCCTGAAGTTACTACCTCAGTTCTTGAAAAAGTTTTAATTTTTGGAAGTACGAAAAGCAAGTTAGTACCGGTAAAAGTACGTGCAGGGAAAGACGGTATCAAAGGAAATCTGCAATTGGAATTACCAAAAAGCTGGAGCGTTTCTCCTAAGGAAATTCCTTTTACTTTAGAGAACAAAGGAAACGAACAGATCTTTTACTTTGAAGTTACACCACCCGTAAATCCGGAAGAAACTGTTGCTAAAAGTATTGCTGTTGTCGATGGTAAACGTTTTGACAAAGATCAGACCATTATCGATTACAGTCATATTACCAAACAAATGGTTTTAAAACCGGCTGAGTCAAAATGCATCCGAATTGAGTTAAAAACAAATGGTGATTCGATAGCTTATATTATGGGTGCCGGTGATGAAGTTCCAGAAAGTTTAGCGCAAATGGGATACAAAGTCAGTATTATTAAACCGGAAGAAATCACACCCGAAAAACTGGACTCCTTCAATGTTGTAATGACCGGAGTACGTGCCTATAATACTATAAATGCTTTGGCACACAAACAAAATATCCTTTTCAACTTTGTGAAAAGTGGTAAAAACATGATTGTACAATACAATACGTACGGACAAACGGTAACCGATCAAATTGCTCCTTATCCGTTAAAAATATCAAACGACCGTGTGACCGAAGAAAATGCTAAAATCACTTTTCTGGCTCCTAATCACCCTATTTTAAACACACCAAACAAAATCAGTACTAAAGATTTTGAAGGCTGGAAACAAGAACAGGGTTTGTATTATCCTGATCAGTATGATCCTGCCTTTACTCCTATTCTTTCTTCACATGACAAAGGAGAATCGGCTAAAAATGGTGCTCTATTGGTGGCACCCTACGGAAAAGGATACTATATTTACACCGGTTTAAGCTTCTTTAGAGAACTGCCCGAAGGTGTTGCCGGAGCTTATCGATTGTTATCGAATATGATTTCATTAAAACAGCCCATAGAGGCTCCCAAACAGGAATTAAAAAAGTAAACTATTCCCAATATGGAAACTAAAAAAATAAAAAAATGGAAGAAAAGCTACACTTATGTTTTAGTAGCCAACGCCATTTACATTCTGATTTTTTTCTTAATCATGAAATTATACTCATAACTTATGCAGCTATTTGATTGGATCGTACTGATCGTTACTCTTTTATTCATCGTTGGGTACGGCTCTTGGAAAACCAAAGGAAGTAAAAACGTCGAAGATTTTATTCTTGGAAACAACGAAACTCCCTGGTATACCGTCGGACTATCCGTTATGGCCACTCAAGCCAGTGCTATTACTTTTCTTTCGACTCCAGGACAGGCCTATCATGACGGAATGGGTTTCATACAGTTCTATTTTGGACTGCCAATTGCCATGATTGTCATTTGTGTGACTTTTATTCCTCTTTATCATAAAAATAAAGTATTTACCGCTTATGAGTTTCTGGAAAAGAGATTCGATTTAAAAACCCGTTCCCTGGCTGCCATTTTATTTTTAGTTCAGAGAGGTTTAGGAACCGGTTTAACCATTTATGCACCGGCGATTATTCTCTCGGCTCTTTTGGGATGGAATTTAACTCTAATGAACATTATAATTGGGGTTATGGTTATCATTTATACCTTTTCCGGAGGAACAAAGGCAGTAAACGTGACTCAGAAGCAGCAAATGTTTGTAATCATGTCGGGAATGTTTATCACTTTTTTCCTGATTCTGCACTACCTGCCAAACGATATGACTTTTACCAGTGCGCTGCACATTGCCGGAGCCAACGATAAAATGAATATTGTCGATTTCTCTTTTGATCCGGAAGAAAAATATACTTTCTGGAGTGGAATCACTGGTGGTTTTTTCCTCGCTCTTGCCTATTTCGGAACCGATCAATCGCAGGTTGGTCGCTATTTATCCGGAAAATCAGTTCGTGAAAGTCAAATGGGACTAATCATGAATGGACTTTTAAAGGTTCCTATGCAATTCTTTATTCTGCTGACCGGAGTTATGGTTTTTGTCTTTTTTCAGTTCAATCCCGTTCCGTTAAATTTCAATCCCAACAATAAAATTGTCATCGAAAAATCACCTTACAAAGAGGAATACCATGCTTTAGAGAAAAAACTAAGCAGTTTATCGGAAGACAAAAAAGTGATCAATTTATTATACATCGACCAGCTGAATCAGGATTTCGACAATCCGATTTTACGAAAAGAACTGGTTACATTGTCCAATAAAGAAAAAGACCTTCGTGACCGTGCCAAAGAAATCATTTCCAAGGCTGATAGCAACAGTGAAACTAATGATAAAGATTACGTCTTCTTTCATTTTATTCTCAATTACTTGCCAAAAGGACTAATTGGCCTACTTTTAGCCGTAATTCTTTCAGCCGCAATGTCTTCAACGGCTTCAGGGTTAAATGCTTTAGCGTCGACGACTGCCATTGATATTTACAAAAGAAATCTGAAAACTGAAAAATCAGAGAAACATTATCTGAACGCGACCAAGTTTTTCACCTTATTCTGGGGAATTGTAGCGATACTTTTTGCCTGCGTGGGAACTTTGTTCGAAAACTTAATTCAATTGGTAAACATTATTGGATCTATTTTCTACGGAACCGTTCTGGGCATCTTTTTAGTCGGCTTCTATCTCCGACGCGTAAAGGCCAAAGCCATGTTTTATAGCGCTATAATCAGTCAGCTTACCATATTTATCATTTATTATTTTATGATTGCAATTTACCCGAGCGGTCAGGAAAAACTGGGGTACTTATGGTTGAATTTCATTGGAGCCATTCTGACAATTGTTCTCTCATTATTCATGCAGCTGGCCTTTTTTAGAAATGAACCGGACGCAGAGGAAATCATTATCTAGTAATTCTAAAACCTGAATTTAGCATACAGCCTTTTCAAGTTAAAAAAATTAAACCCAGACAATTAAAAAATAATCTTCTAAATTTGATTTTGGAAGATTATTTTTTTTTTATAAGCTGTAGTGGATAATCTGGTAATTCAAAACCATCTAACAACTAACATTTTACTTCAGCTAATTCTTCGACAAAATTTTTATCTTTGAGAAAGCAACCGTTTAAATTCCAACGCTATGAAAGATTTGAAAAAATACAGCAATAAGACTAAAGCTGCTTTTATTTTATTGATTGTAATGCTTCTAATTCTTCTGGGGAATTTCAATACACTTCTAAATTCAAAAAATGTAAATGAAAATATTAACGCAATTTACAAAGACCGCTTAGTGGTTGCACATTACATTTTTCAATACTCCAAAGAACTCCATTTTATAAAATCGGAAGCCGAAAAACTGGATTTAAGCGATACTATCAAAAAAGACGAAATCATTCAGACATTAAATATTATCCACACCATTGACGATTTATATGCCAAAACTGTACTGACCGATACGGAAAAACAGTATTTCGATGCTTTTTTAAATTCCTGTAAAGAAATAAACCATCAGGTTGCTGCCAAAAACTGGAATAAAATTGCCGTTTCAAGCAATGAAGCTCTAAAAACCTTAGAAGCTTTATCCCAAATTCAGATTCAGGAAGGAAAAGCAAAACTCGCGAGTGCCAATGCGATGTACAGTAAAAACAATAGTCTTGGGCAATTGCAAATTGCACTTCTCATTATTTTGGGCAGCATCACAGTTTACCTTTTGATTGTCAAGAAAATTAAAAAAAGCATTAAAATTCCTGAGCCGCCAAGTTTGAACTAATTTTAGGATGTGTTCTCATTAAGAATGTTACGAATTTAATGCGCTGAGTTTTACGGATTCGTTTCACAAAAATACAGATTTGTTTTTTTAGCATTTTAACCAATATTGTGCTCATTTGGCACAAGAAACTGTATTACTCTTTAAAATCAAACATTTACAAACTTTTCCCCGATAAATTATGTCGCTCCTTCGGAGCTTTTTATTGTATTGGATAATTTTGTTATGGCTATAACTATTTCGCTCCTTCGGAGCTTGACCAGAAATTTTCCTTCATGAGAATGATACATGAAAAAATCCGTGTTAATCCGCGTTTTCGTGAAACGAATCCGCTACATCCGCGTCTAAAACCGAGGTATATAACTCCATTTCAATATCAATGTCAGAACTAATGCTATCTACTTCAATTTCCTGTCCTCTTCTTTAATTGGCAAGTCATTTATACTGGCGAATCGCTTCTGCATAAGTCCGTTAGCATCAAACTCCCAGTTTTCATTTCCGTAGGCTCTGAACCAGTTTCCATCCGGAGTCTGATATTCGTACTCAAATCGCACGGCAATTCTGTTTTCTGTATGTGCCCAATATTCTTTTTTGAGTTTGTAATGTCTTTCCTTCTCCCATTTTTGAGTCAAAAAGCGAATGATAGCCTCTCTTCCATTGACAAACTGATCTCTGTTTCGCCATTCGCTATCAACGGTATACGCTTTTGAAACACGCTCAGGATCCTGACTGTTCCAGGCGTCTTCTGCCAATTGAATTTTTTCTAATGCCGTTTCATAAGTAAAAGGCGGCAATGGTAACTTCTGTTCCATAACTATAAAATTAAAGTTTGAATTATTTTCTTGGATTGCTCGATAAGATGATTTGATTGGAATAACTGACTTTCGATGATACAGCTTTCAAACAGTAAATAAATATGATCTGCCAAAAGCTCATTTTCAATCTCCGCTTTAAAGTAATTTCGTAAGTCTGATTTATGGCTTTGAATGACACTCAGTACTTTCTCATTATCTGAAGGTATTTCTGAAAGTAGGTTCAAAAAACTACATCCTCTGAAATTTTCCTTTTGATTCATGGCTATTAAAAAGTCAAAAGAAGCCAAAACTTTTAATTTAGAATCTTTTTGATCTGAAGTGAATTGTTCCAACTTTGCAAACCAATATTCATGACGCCACTCTAAAAAGGCGACACATAAATCTTCTTTTGATTTAAAATGTTGATAAAAACTCGCTTTTGCCACTTTCGCTTCTTCAATAATCTGATTTATACCTGTGGAATTATATCCTTGGGTATGAAACAAAACGGAGGCTTTATCTAAAATTCGTTCTTTGGGCTGCATGTTTGGTTTACGTTTGGAAGTACAAATGTAAACAATTTTTAATAAAAACAGACAGGTCTGTCTGTTTTAAATAAATCTTCTATTTTTTTTAACCGCAAAGAACGCGAAGGTTTACGCAAAGCACGCCAGGGTGAATTCTGAAATATTTTTTTAAGACTTCCCAAGCAATACTAAATAAAAAATCCAAATCCCAAATCCCAATTGAACATTGGAATCTGGAATTTGGATTTTTAAAATTTAGAATTTAATAATTCAGTGAATTATTATCTGCTCCACTCAGCGATACTGTCTTTATTTAATTTTACGTAGTCTTGATTTTTAGCAGCTTCTGCAGCAGCAAGGGAAATTTTAGCGGTTTCAATTGCTCCTTTTTTATCTCCTTGTTTTGCCTGAATTTGCGATTTCAATCTTAAAATGTAATATGGTTTATCAGCGCTAAGGTCTAATGATTTATCTATATAAGTTCTGGCAGTTTCGATGTTTCCGTTTGCCTGAAACAAGTAAGTTGCAGCTGAAAAATAATCGTTTGAACTTGGTCCTCCTAAAACTTTCTCAATACTTGCCGTAGCCGTTTTTGCAGTTGGTACTTCAAACTTTAATGCTACATGAGAATTTTCCCAGGACATTTCTAAATAACCGTAGTTTGGGTCTAAACCATTAATTCCAATAGTAAAAGTCTCTACCGGAGTTGGCAATGCATCTTCTTTTACCGTGGTTCTCAAAGCTACATAAGCATCACTCCAGTTTTCAGGTAATCCCCAGTTATCAGTAGAAAGGTAAAAAATAACTTCCCAGCTTTCAATTTTAGGAATCGTATAAATTGCATATTTACCTTTTTTCAATGTTTTCCCGTCGATCACTACATCATCACTAAAATTAATGATCGTGTTTTCATTAGCTCCGGTTCTCCATAATTTTCCAAACGGAACCAGATTTCCAAATACAGCTCTTCCTCTGGCACCCGGTCTTGAATAGGTAACTTCAACGTCAGTCAATCCAACGGTTTGCTTGATATATCCTTTAGGACTCGCTTGCGGAGTTTTTATTTGTGCTTCTGTAGCAAAAGGAGCCAAAACAATGGCTAATGCGATAAGTAGTTTTTTCATTTTGTTAGTTTATTTTGTTCCCTCAAATTTACAAATTCAATTAGCGAATAAATGTTAAATTTAACTTAATTCAAGCGTCTAACTGTGATATTTTTTGCGCATTCAGCTCACTAAAGTGATTGATAATCAAATCAGCATCTGATAAATCCTGTAATTTCGAATGATGACTGTTATACCCTACACAATATACGCCAGCGCCTTTTGCTGCTTTCACTCCATTTGTACTGTCTTCAATGATAATACAGTTTTCTTTTGGAGTTTTCGATAGCGAAGCTGCATGCACAAAAATGGCCGGATTTGGCTTAGATTGCGGAAAATCTTCACCACTGACAATATCGGTAAAATACTGGTGCAAATTGAATCTGGTAAACACACGTTCAATCGTTACTTTTGAAGCCGAAGAAGCCAAAATTAACTGTATTCCGTTAGCGTATAGATCTTTGATCAAATCTTCAACACCTTCTAATAAGTACAAATCTTCTTTGGTATCAAAGGCGTCATTAAAAATATTTCTTTTTCGTTGGATTAAATCTTCAACTTCGTGCTCAATTGTTGGAAAAAGCTCTTTTAGAGTCTGAAAGGTATTTCGTGTCGAAAATCCGGTAAACGAAGTGTACATCTCTTCCGTTACTGTAATATTCAGTTCGGTAAATTGTTTGTAATAAGCATAACGATGTACAGGTTCAGTGTCTACAATGACACCATCCATATCGAAGATTACTGTTTTTATCATTTTTTTTTAGTTACTAAGGTTGTGAGGGGCTAAGGTTCTAAGTTTTTTTCTTAAGGTACTAAGGTACTGAGATTCTAAGGTTCTGAGTTTTTTTTCTGAAACTTATTTACTAAAGACTTAGTACCTCAGAACCTTAGTATCTTAGAACCTTTTCTACTCCTTCTTCAGCAAATAACGAATCACCGTTTCGGCAACATGCAGACCAAATAGACCCGGCATATAACTGTTGGTTCCGTAGAATGATTTTTTGAAGTTTTTCCCGTCTGTTAGTTTTAAACTTTTCTCGTCCTGAATTTCAGAAGAGAAAACTACTTTTAGTTTGTTTATTTTTTCGGCTTTTAGACGCTTTCTGATTGTTTTAGAGAAGTAACAGTTTATTGTTTTTGAAATATCCGTTACTTTTACTTTCGAAGCCAGCATTTTTCCGCCCGCACCCATACTGCTGATAATTTTTACTCTCTTACGTTTTGCAGCAATGATCAGGTTTAATTTTGGTGTGATACTGTCGATACAATCCAACACATAATCAAACTCAGAAGAAACCATCTCAAAAGCTCTTTCAGGAGACAAAAACTCCTGTACTCTCGTTAGCTTCAATTCCGGATTGATGTCCATCAAACGGTCTCCAACAATCGTAATTTTAGGTTGACCAACAGTGGAGTGCAAAGCCGGTAATTGTCTGTTAATGTTTGTAATATCTACTACATCGCCATCAACAATAGTCATACTTCCTACTCCTGCTCTTGCCAAAAATTCAGCTGCAAATGATCCAACTCCTCCTAAACCTACTACCAACACATTGGAATTTTGTAGGTTTTGCAATCCTTCTTTCGTAAATAAAAGCTCGGCTCTTTCTGTCCACTCTGCCATATGTTAATCTTGTTATTTTTGTTTATTTTTTTATTTGTTTCAGGTTTCAGTTTATTTGTTTCAGGTTTCAGGTTTTACGTTGGTCAGTTCGAGCGAAGTCGAGAACTTTTTGGAATTTGGATTTTCTAAAATTGAAATTTTAATTCTCATTACTTTTCCCAAAAACAGCATTGAAATTATCCGACACAATCTTTTGCAATTCTTTAATGGTTAAACCTTTATATTGCGATGCCAATTCATAAACCTGCTCTATACTTTCCTCAATCGTATCCGTTTCCAAAAAAAAGCGATCCTTAGGTATGGTCTGAAAAACAGTTTTTAAATCGGGATTTCGCAAAAGATATTTTCCAAACGAAATATAAAATCCTTCTTTAATTAGCTGCGCGGCAATCTGATCGTTTTTTGAAAAACCATGAACAATCATCGGAACCGAAATTTTCATTTTCTTCTTCAGTGCAATCACTTCCTGGAAAGCAGCAACACAATGGATGACAACCGGTTTTTGATACTTCTCCGCCAGTGCCAGTTGCTTTTCAAAAACGATTAATTGCTGTTCCAACGGAATCTCGATTCGCTTGTCTAAGCCGCATTCACCGATAGCCAGACAATTATTCGATTGTAATTTTTCTTCTATAATTTTCAATTCAGCATCAATTTGATCCTCTTTTATGTACCAAGGATGAATTCCTATGGAATAAAACGGAATCGAAGTATCAAACTCCTGTGGGTATTGATTGACCAATTCCAGCACATTGGCTTGATTTTTAAAGTGATGGGTATGAAAATTAAAAAATTCCATTTAATGAAATGCTTTAACTCCCGCTTTGATTTCTACATTCAGATCGTTTTCCAAAGGAACTATCGGACATGAATATTTATGATTATAAGCGCAATACGGATTGTAGGCCATATTAAAATCAACCGCAATTGTGTTTCCTTTTGGAACTTTTAAATCAATGTATCTTCCTCCGATGTAACTTCCTTTACCCGAAGTTAAATCTGAAAATGGTAAGAACAGATGATCTTTATACTCCTTCGTTTTCGAAAGTTCTATGTTTCTGTAAACATTCAATTTAAGGGCCACTCCGTCAATTGTAAAATATAAAGTTCCGTATTTGATGTATTTTGGCGTTCTTGTTCCGGTCGTTTTCATTTCGAAAACTTTTTCATTTTGTGCTTTCTCTAATTTTGCAGTCACAAAATACTTTGCATTTATGGGATAAAAATCTAAACTTTTAAAGGTTTTCAGATCTTCTGCCATTAACGGACTCGTCTTAGCATCAGCATATTCTGAATTTATTGTCTTTTGAAACTTTTCACTTTCCTTTTGATCAAATTTACTTTGTCCCAAGCAAAAATTAATCGCTAACAATACTAAAAAAACTATACTTTTTTTCATCTTAGAAATTTTGAGCAAAAATAGTTCAAAAGTAACAAAGCAGCAACCGCTCATCCATACAAAGTTTACTAACTTTGTTGCAAATAACTTATTTATAATGCTTAAAACCGCTTTTAGCCGCTACATCAATAATTTTAAAGGTTTTTCGAGAGAAATTTGGATTCTTGCTATTGTTACTTTTATCAATCGTGCCGGAACCATGGTGCTTCCATTTTTGTCCAAATATTTAAAAGAAGATTTGCATTTTACGTACATTCAGGTAGGCTGGATTATGGTGGCTTTTGGTTTCGGATCAATGTTAGGTTCCTGGCTGGGTGGAAAATTAACAGACAAAATCGGGTTTTACAAAATCATGATTTTTAGTTTGTTTACTAGTGGAGTTTTCCTTTTCCTTATTCAATATGTTACCCATTTCTGGACGCTTTGCATCGCGATATTTACTTTAATGACTATTGCCGATATGTTTCGCCCGGCGATGTATGTTTCGCTTGGTGCCTATTCTGAACCCGAAAACCGAACGCGTGCCCTTAGTTTGGTACGTCTTGCCGTTAATTTAGGATTTGCCGCAGGACCAGCATTAGGAGGTTTGATTATTATGGGTATGGGGTATTCAGGCTTATTTTGGGTAGACGGTGCATCGTGTATCATCGCCATTTCGATATTTGCCATACTGGTTAAAGAGAAGAAAAAAATACTAGACGAAGATAAAATCGAAAATACCGAAGTTAAAAAATCAGTTCTTCAGGACAAAATCTTTTGGGTTTTCTTGTTTGTGTGTTTCGCGACGGCTATCATATTCTTCCAGCTTTTTACCACTTTACCGCTGTATCATAACGAAAAATTTGGTTTAAGCGCGTTTCAGACCGGACTCTTAATGACACTAAACGGGTTGCTTATTTTTACTTTGGAAATGCCAACTGTTGCTTTTATGGAGCGGAAAGGCTTTCCTAAAATAAAAATTATCACACTTGGATCTTCCATTATAGCCCTGAGTTTCTTTTTATTATTGATTAATGTTTGGGCATGGATTCTGGTAATCAGCATGATTCTTTTCTCGATTGGAGAAATTCTCAACTTCCCTTTCTCGAATGCTTTTGCACTAAGCCGGGCTCCACGCGGACAAGAAGGCCGTTATATGGCACTTTACACCATGAGTTTTAGTCTTGCACATATTGTGAGTGCAAAAGTAGGCTTCGAAATCATCTCCCGGTTCGGATACCAAATCAATTGGCTTTTCATGGCTTCTATTGGAGTTTTTGCAACGCTATGCTGCTTTTGGATTAAAAAGGCATTGGTCAGGGAGAAAATTTCTTAAAAACTTACTCTCCTTATATCCCTTATCGTTTATCGTTTATTAAACCCGACAGGTTTCAAAAACCTGTCGGGTTTGTTTATATATGAAAACAATTTTTACAGGTCAAAGTCCAATAATTCTCTTGGATGTTTTCCTAATCCTTTTGCCAGATCTAAGAGTGTAGTAAAGGATAAATTTCTTTTACCATTTTCAATATCACTTATTGTAGCTTTGATAAGTCTCTCACTATTTAATACAACCATATCTTGACTTAAATTTTGCTCGTTTCTAAGCTTCCTTATATGTTCTCCAAATTTTTCAAGTTTCTCTGCTTTAAATTTTTCCATTACTAATCTTTTAAACAAAAAGCGTAATTATTTTCTTAAAAAATGTTATAAGATCTTATAACAACAACCTATTTTTTTTTTTATATTAGCTGAATATATATTGATCATTCCAATCAATGATATTCACTAACAAATCAATTATAACCTCCTCCTAAATAGTTAATCCTATTGCAATTAATTTGTAATTTTTTAGTATCATGCAAAAAGAAAAACAAAATTGGCAAATCGCCTCAGAGATTGAATTAATTTACAAAACCAAAGTAAAAGCATCCCAGCGCCCGCATATAGGTTCTGCTAGTTCAGTTTATAAATTGGCTCTGAAAATCTGGGACCCCGGAAAAATTGAGTTTCTCGAGCAGTTTAAAGTATTCCTGCTCGACAGATCAAATAAAGTATTGGGAATATTTGAAATTTCGTCAGGAGGAACAACAGGGGCTTGTGTTGACCTTAGATTATTGTTCGTGGCAGCGCTCAAAACAAATGCAACAGGCATTATTATAATTCACAATCATCCATCGGGCAAAATACTTCCTTCACTTGCTGACAAATTGATTACTAAAAAAATAAAAGAGGCAGGTACAATCCTGGACATTGTTTTAGTAGATCACTTAATAATCACTTCAGAATCTTATTTTTCTTTTGCAGATAATGCTATTCTCTAATATTTGCCTTCCAAAATTTCAAAAAAGCTATACAACCCATAATCCATTTAGCTTTTATTCAGATTCTGTTCAAGCTCTATTATACAAGTTTTCCTTGACTTCTTTTTTAAACTTTAAATCTACGAGTACATTTTAAGACGTCCTTAAACCATGTTAAAAACCTATAAAACAACCCATTAAACCTAATTTTAAACTAACTTTAATCCCTCTAAGAGACATTCAAAACGTAATTTTTAGTTAAACAACTATTTTTATAGTTGCGTAACTAGAAAAATAGTTGTAGGTTTGAATTAAAATTAGAAAACATGCAAAAGTTAACGAACAAAGAAGAGGAAATCATGCATATTTTATGGAGGCTTAAAAAAGCTTTTGTAAAGGAAGTTCAGGCAGAGATCACAGAAGATCAACCCCACTACAATACTTTATCGACTATAGTGCGCAATCTGGAAGAGAAAGGATTTGTGGGGCACAATGCTTTTGGAAACACACATCAATATTATCCAATCATTACTTTAGAGGCCTACAGTAAAAAGTATATGAATACGGCAATTGACAACTATTTTAATAGTTCGTATAAAAATATGGTTTCATTCTTTGCTAAAGAGGAGAAAATTTCGGCAGCAGAATTACGTGAAATTTTAGACATGATCGAAAATCCAAAAGGAGAAAAATAATTGTTTATGGAAGCACTTTTCTTATTTATCGCAAAATCCGGTGGTTTATTAATATTGTTCTATTGTGCTTATTATTTTTTATTGCGCAAAGAAACCTTTTTTAACAGCAACAGATGGTTTTTATTGGCTGGTTTGATTACCTCAGTAGTGTTGCCTTTTTTGGTATACTCTAAAACTGTTTGGGTAAAACCTACTCCCGACACCCATTTGAATTATACTACTGTTTACCAACCGCCGCTTGTCGAAAATAATGCTTCCTTAATCAACTGGAATTTGGTGCTGCTTTCAGTCTACGTTATAGTACTTCTAGGATTACTTTTAAAATTTGCCTACGACTTTTATAGTCTAAATGCAGTTCTGAAAGGAAAGAAAATCACGCAGCAAGCCGATTTCAAATTCATCGATACCAACGAAAATATTGCTCCTTTCTCTTATTTTGATTATATCGTGTACAACTCATCAATGTACACGCCTTCGGAATTAGAAAGTATTATCGAGCATGAAAAGGTGCATAGTGAGCAAAATCATACTGCAGATGTTTTACTGTCAAGAATATTCTGCGTTCTCTTTTGGTTCAACCCGATCATGTGGCTGTATAAAAAAGCAATTCTTCAAAATCTGGAATTCATCGCCGATAGTGAAGCTGCACGAAAAATCTCCGACAAAAAAGCGTATCAGTACACACTTTTAAAAATTACAACACATGAAAGCTGTGTTGCAATCACCAATCATTTTTATCAATCATTAATCAAAAAACGAATTGTCATGTTAAACAAAAATCAATCAAAGAAAAGAAATTCCTGGAAATTTGGAGCAATAGTTCCGGCACTTGCAGCATTTGTATTAGTATTTCAAATCGAAGTAATTGCCAAAGAAAAACAACAAACGGCAAAGGTAATTTCAGGAAAAACAGAATCTGTAGATGTTTACAAAATCAAAAAAAATACGACAGATGCTGAATTAAAGGAGATCAAAGAAAAATTAAAAGCAATTCATAACATTGAATTTAAGGCTTCTGAGATAAAAAGAAATGCTGATAGTGAATTAATATCAATCAAAATTGATGTTAAAAATGGCAAACAGCAAGCACAATCTGTTCAGACTTCAGGAAATGAAGCCATTAAAGATTTTGGATTAATTGTTACAACGGATACGAATGGCAGCAAAAATGTTGGCATTCAGACTGCTGATGAAAGTAATAATTCTGAAAGCCACAAAGAATCCAAAAAAGTAAAAAACAAAAAAGTAATCCTTAAACAAACTAAAAATGTTAACACTAATTCTGGTACTGACAAAGAAATTGCTGGCAATACTCATACAAATACTAGCACTACTACTGTAATTACAGATGATAACGGAACAACCAGCGTATCTACCTCAAATAGTGATGGTAAAATTATTGTTTCGACATCGGGTAAAGGCAGCACAAAAGGGACTAAACTTACCATCGTTGACGGAGTTGAAATGCCTGCCAATTATAAGCTTGAAGACCTTAAACCAAAACATATTAAAAAAATGAGTGTCTATAAAGGAAGTGAAGCCACTGCTAAATATGGAGAAAAAGGGGCTAATGGTGTAATCGAAATCGAAACACATCAATAGGAAAGCTTAAAATGCAAAAGCTAACCAACAAAGAAGAGGAGATCATGCACATTTTATGGAAGCTTCAAAAAGCTTTTGTAAAAGAAATTCAGGCAGAGATCACAGAAGATCAACCCCATTACAACACTTTATCTACAATTGTTCGTAATCTGGAAGAAAAAGGCTATGTAAGTCATAGCGCTTTTGGAAATACACATCAATACTATCCACTGGTGAGTATTGAAGAATATCGAAAAGGGTTTATGCATACTGCTATCGATAATTATTTTAACAGCTCTTATAAAAGTATGGTTTCATTTTTTGCCAAAGAAGAAAAAATCTCGGCAGCAGAATTACGAGAAATCTTAGTCATGATCGAAACTCCCTAAAAGAAAAAATAGTTAGTTATGGAAGCCTTTTTCATTTTTATCGCAAAATCAAGCGGACTGGTAATATTGTTCTATTGTGCTTATTATTTTTTATTGCGCAAAGAAACCTTTTTTAACAGCAGCCGATGGTTCTTATTAGCAGGATTAATTACCTCCGTTGCTTTACCTTTTTTAGTTTACACCAAAATTGTATGGATAGAACCCACTCCTATTGTTCAGGCTCCTGTAATGGCTGCCTCAAAAACAACAATCGCTGCAATGGATTATTCGAAAGCATATCTTTCGCCCGCTGTAGCAGAAGATCCTTTTGAAATCAATTGGAATTATGTTGTACTGGCTGTGTATGGTATCGGATTTTTGGCTTTGGTCATAAAATTCATGATTGACTTTTATAGTCTTAATTCTGTTCTAAAAGGGAAAAAAGTACTGCAGCAGGCCGATTTTAAATTTGTCGATATCAACGAAAACATTGCTCCTTTTTCTTATTTTGATTATATCGTATACAACTCATCGATGTATACCGCATTAGAATTAGAGAGTATTATCGAACACGAAAAGGTACATAGTGACCAAAATCATACGATGGATGTTTTAATCTCTAGAGTATTTTGCGTCTTATTTTGGTTCAATCCTTTTATCTGGCTGTACAAAAAAGCAATTCTTCAAAACCTTGAATTTATTGCCGACAGTGAGGCTGCCAAAATAATAACCGACAAAAAAGCGTATCAATACACGCTTTTAAAAATAACAGCACACGAAAGCTGTGTTGCAATCACCAATCATTTTTATCAATCATTAATCAAAAAACGAATTGTCATGTTAAACAAAAATCAATCAAAGAAATGGAATTACTGGAAGTATTATGCCATCATTCCGGCACTAGCTGCTTTTATCTTTTTATTCCAAATTAAAACCATCGCACAAGAAAAAGAGGCTAAAGAAGGTAGAGAATCGAAAGGGATCATCGAAAAAAATGACTCAACCGAGGTTATTAAAATCCAAAAAAACACTACAGATCAGGAACTTAAAAAAATTACAGCCGATTTAAAACAAAAACACAATGTTGATGTTGTTATTTCGGATGTAAAAAGAAACAGTGAAAATGAGCTGACCGCCATTAAAGTAGACGTGAAAAGACAAAATGGAAAAACACAAACCATTCACATTGAAAGCAATAAAGCGATTAAAGGCTGTGGAATTGTGGTATCAACCCAAGATAACGGTTCCAAGAATATAGCGTTAATAACGGATGATGCTCCAAGTAACCCCCGAATTTTTAGAAATCAGGTTGCAGAGAGAGATGAAATTAATGATACAGATGGTGACCCTCTTACACCTCCAACCCCTCCGACTCCACCGTCATTTCCTAATGGAGCAATGCCACAAATGCCTACATTAAATGTTCCAATGCCTCCAATGCCACCAATAAGTTCAGGCAGTAAAGCTGACATGGCTAATTTTAAGAAAGATATGGCCGAATATGAAAAGAAAGTAAAATCTATCGAACCAAGTATTGCCGCCTACGAAAAACAATTGAATGAATTCTTATCGCAAAGAGATGCAAATTATGAGAAAGATATGCAAAAGTATGAGGCTGCAATGGATAAATTCAGTGCCGAAATGGAAAAATTTGCCGAGAACATAGAAGTTAAATATGGAAAAGATTCTAAAGAGTACGACATCAATATAAAGCAGTACGAGCAAGATATGGAACATGTCAAAAAAGACATGAAACAGTACCAAAAAGATGCAAAACAACATGAAAGAGATGCAAGGCAAAAAGAAAGAGACGCAAGACAGAAAGAAAGAGACGCAAGACAGAAAGAAAGAGACCAAAGAAGAGATTTAGAAAGCAGAAGATCATAATTCAGGATTTACTTCAAAACAATATAAAAACTTAAAAATCAACAACAAAGACTTTGCCTGACCGCAAAGTCTTTTTTTTATATCTTTGCAAAAAATTAAGCACTTATGTACAAAATTTTAGCCCGAATCAATAAAATACTGTTGCCGAGTTTTACGAAACAAGGTCTGGACATTACGAAAGCAAAAAAATGGCAGATGGCCGTTATTGGTTATCGGGCTTATGTTACCAAAAGAGCTTTAGGATAGTATTCTAAAAAATCTTTTCAAAGCTCTACCCAACCGTCTTCGGTTATCGGCTATATTGGCCGTTTTTCTCTCCATTACATTTCCATGAAAAATAAAGAATTCAATATCCCCCCTGTTTACGCTGTACTTCTTGCAATTATAAGTGTTCAGTGTGGGGCTGCCATTGCAAAAAGTTTATTCCCAACTATAGGTGCTGCGGGAACAGCTTCTTTGCGAATCGGAATTTCGGCTGTCATTTTACTTTTAGCATACAGACCCAATTTAAAAGCAATTACTCCAAAACAATGGAGAATTGTTCTTCCTTATGGTTTGACACTTGGCGCTATGAATTTAGTTTTTTATAGTGCAATAGAAAGAATCCCGATTGGTCTGGCAGTGACACTTGAATTTATAGGTCCATTACTGGTTGCCATCGTCGGCTCGAAACGTTTGCTTGATTATTGCTGGGTTGTACTGGCAGCAATTGGAATAGTTTTAATAGCTCCATGGTCAAATGACCAAATCGATCCTATAGGTGTTTTATTTGCTCTTTTTGCAGGTGCTTTATGGGCTGCCTATATTGTTCTGGGCGGAAAAGTTTCTAAAATTATGCATGGCGGAGAAGCAGTTGCCACCGGAATGCTATTCGGAGCCATTTTAATTCTACCGTTTGGTATCTATGAAAACGGATTGATAAATCTTACCCCTAAACTTTTCGGGATGGGTGTTGCTCTGGCTCTTCTATCCAGTGCCATTCCATTTACACTCGAAATGAAAGCTCTGGGTCAGCTCCCTCCTCGTACTTTTAGTATTTTAATGAGTTTAGAGCCCGCTGCGGCAGCTATCTGCGCTTTTATTTTCTTGCAGGAACATTTAAACTTTTATGAAATTTTAGCAGTACTATGTGTTGTAATTGCTTCGGCAGGATCAACTTTAACTGCAAAGAGGTAAATCGCAAAAATTCAAATTCCAAATCCCAATTTGAAAGTCGGAATTTGGAATTTAAGAATTAAGTCTAAGACTTGGTGTCTAAAAATTATATTAACTTTTTGGCAATAATACCGTATCAATTACGTGAATTACACCATTTGACTGATTTACATCTGCAATAGTAACTTTAGCACTGTTTCCGCTTTCGTCAGTAAGGTATAAATCTTTTCCTTTCATCCAGGCTGTCAGTGTACCACCGTTAACCGCTTTAATAGTTGCTTTCCCTTTACCCTCTTTAATTGCTTTTGCAATACCTGAAGCATTCCATTTTCCTGCTACTACATGGTAAGTCAGGATATTTTGAAGCATTTTTTTGTTTTCTGGTTTCAATAATGTTTCAACAGTTCCTTTTGGTAATTTATCAAATGCTGCATTTGTTGGGGCAAAAACAGTAAACGGTCCCTTTCCTTCAAGGGTTTCCACTAATCCGGCTGCTTTTACAGCTGCCACTAATGTCGTGTGGTCTTTTGAATTAACGGCATTTTCAATAATATTTTTAGTAGGATACATTGCGGCTCCTCCAACCATTACGGTTTTTTGCGCAAATGATGTAAATCCAAATCCTAATACCAGGATTGCTACGGCTAAAAAATTTCTAGTTTTCATAATTAATATTTTAGGTTATAAGCTCATTTACGCGGTAATATTAGTTTTGGTTTTAATACATCTTCAAAAAAACTAATATTATACTGAATATTTTTCAAAATCCGCTAAATAACAAGGCTTTAGAAAAGAAATATTTTTTTAAAAAAAATCGAACTTCCTTCCCTTTTAACTTAAAAACATTAACCTTAAATCATTATTTTTTTCTAAGAATCGTTTGATTCATGTAAAGCCCAATTCTGTTTTACGACTGATTGAATGATAACCCAATTTTCGATAGCTCTCAAACTGTGCTTCATCAAAAAACTGATCTGCTGTAGATTGTTGTGGAAAATCGGGATTAGCCAAAGCATATTCTCGTATATCAATAGGCTCATCCCCCGTTAATGCAGCTTTTATATAGATTAACGTTCCTTTTCTTTTTATGCCCGGATAAGTAATTTCTCCTTTAATAATATGCTCCTTTGACTTCCCATCTCGCTTCGTAATATCTTTAAAGTCTTCAAAAATAATCTCTACACCAAAATCAATACGGCATCTTCTAATCGCATTGGCCAGACCTTCACAGGCTATGTCCTGATCTTGTTCACCATCTCCCAATATGATATGATGACAACGTCTTCTAATGAGTTCATACAATCCCATATTGTCAAAATGCCCTCCATCTGAAAGACTTACATACTCCATGTTGATATCAGATTTACCAATCAAATCATAAATAATGTACAATAAACCAAATCTCGGATTAGAATCCTTCCAACGTTTAAGTCTCGTATTACCAATCCATCGTCCCAAACGAACATTAAACATGGTTAACAAAAACGCCATAGGTGCTGAAGAATGATATCCCCAATTCGGATTTACTGCTGCTCCTGAAATAGCCATAGCGGTACCAATAGTTGGTCCTCCATTTACATTTGAAAATCTATTCGTAGGACGATAACCGTATTCGTATACGTGATCCACGTAATAAGTAGACGGGCGTGTTGGACTAAAATCATATCCACAATACAGAGGTGTAAATACAAAGGATTCCGCTTTACGATCCTGACGGTCTAATGCCGAAACAACAGTAGCATTGAGTGCTGTATTCAAAATAGGATATGGACCAAAATAACCGTCTTCGACCTTCATTGATGACAGCAATACATCATCGTCTGTATCAAAACCAGTAAATACATTTGCAGTTTTAATACGATCTTCCCTGCTACGGGTGGCTCCCATAAAAGCTCTTATAAGTCGGTTGCGATAAAAATGGTGAAGGGAAAACTCATTGACTCCAACACGCCAGCTCAGTAAAAATGTGATAATTAACAATCCTATCGATATTCCCAAATTACCTAAAATATTTTCATCCGTTTTCCTGATCAGCTCTATAATAGCCGACCCAATAAGAAGCACCCCAATCATAAAAATAAATGGTACAATCTTAGCAACCTTATTCATAATGCCCATAAACTTCTTTGGATCTTCATCACCTTTAGACGTAAATGCTATTTTTACACCCCAGGCAACTATTGCTGCCCAGCCTCCGGTAATAGGTATCCCAATCAAAGCGTCCTCAACATTAAAATTTTCCCATAAATCGGGCATAATTAATGCTGTAAAACAAATAAGAATCCAAAAAAACATAAATCGATGTAAATAAGCTCCCGTTCTTCCCCACCACTCCCTTCGATAATCGGGAAATACCTTTCCCATTATAGCCATTCTTGTGATTATAGAAAGAGTAAAAATTTCGAGAACAATAGGAATACTAACTAATAATTTTACTTTAGATTCAAAAACTGCGTTGTCCCATAACTTTGATTCTATACCAAATATGCTTTCTAAGCCAGTGCGAAATTCTAATGCAATAAAATTAATATTCTTCCAAAATAAATAAAACAATAGACCAACAACGACAGAAGCCACTGCTGAAGATATCACTATCACAGTCCAATTTTTGAGTCCGGTCTCCCACTTCTCACTTTCCAATCTCCTTCTTTCTACTTCAGAGGATTCTTTTGCCACTACATTTGCCTTACCTAATTCTATTAAATCGTATCTTTTACCATAATTCCCCTTTAACGCCACTAAAATTAATGCTATAAATGACGGAAGAGATATCACTAATAATAACCACTTAATAGGATTCCCTTCAGGGCAAACATCATACAGATCGGTATTAATTAAAAATGCACTCATCAGCAAAGCACAAATTACACTCCAACTGATCAGCAGGTGTGGCAGTGCATCTTTTATCCCTGTCAAAATAAATCCATTCCATTTTTTTGAAAAACGCGCTACTTTTCTTTTTTCACTTATTTTATAATTAGAGCTCATAGCGCTTGCTGCTATAAATGCTACAACGGACAGCATCCCTAAATTCCACAAGAAAAATAGTCTGGTATTGTTTGTATTTACTTTTCGTAAAATTTCTCCGAGATACTCCCATCCTTTATAAAGATCTAAAATAAACGAAAGAACGGTGAGTAAAACCAATAACAACACTGCCTGATTAACAAGAGTATTTCTTAACCACGTTAATCCTGATGTCCAGGCATCCGGAGACATTGTACCAACGTTTGGAGAAAGATAATTGCTAAACATTCTGAGCCAGCGTATCGGACGCACTTCATCGGCAAACGGATCAGATGATTTATCCGGACATAACTGATCTGTCACTTTACTAAAAGACCCGGAGCGTTTAATCCAGGAGGTGTACCATGTTCCTATGTAACCTCCGCCTGATACTGTCGAGATATAATCTATCTTATCTAAAACACCCAAACTTGCCAATTTCTGGAGTATCCCAAGATTAAAGGTAGCCGAACGGATTCCTCCGCCTGAAAATGCAAGTCCTACAAGCTTCATATCTACCGCTTTCAACATTGGATCGTGTATATTTTTCTCTTCAACAGATTTCTTCGGCAATTCTATATCAAAATTTTCATCCGTTGTTTTTGATGCCTGCCATTCCTCACTCTTTTTTTTACGGGCTTTGCTAATCTCGTGAAGCTCATCATTAAAAAATGTTTCAAATGGCAGAGGAAATTCGATTCTGCTTCTACTGTCTGAATCTTTATCTAATAATTTTCTAAGAAGTAATTTGTCATCAGTAAGATACTGTAAAGCATCCTCTCTGTTTTTTTCCCACCACGCTTTATGATTACTAAAATCAGCCTTGTTTAAGATACTAGAGTAATCATATTCTTTGTCTATCGCTGTGTAAAATTGATAAAGACGTATCTCATAGGCTGAATTGCTCTGACGGCAAATAACCTGAACTACTTGTACAGGCATGTATCGAAGCACTGCTGCCAATTTTTTGCGTTCCTCAAACCCTTCTCCATAAAGCATTGCCCTTATTTGCTGCCTCCAAAAAAAAGGTACCCTGAACAATAAAAGTTCAGATGATGCACTTTTATCTTTGTACTTTATAGCAATATTAGAAGCAAGCCATTCTAAAAGATCATAAACAGTATCTAAATATATTCTTATGAGAATTTCATCATTACGATTATCCGGGCTATGCCAGACTAAGTCCGAAATCTCGTCTATCTGGCTCGGAGTCAACTCTTCTATTATCCCATAATCCCGATCACTGTTTTTGCCCAAATTACTCCAGGAATTTCTTCCCAAAAACTCTCGTGGGAATGAATTATTAGAATTCTTTTTCAAAATATCCTGAAAAAGAGTCAGATAGGATATTGCTTCGGCGGTTAGATCGGTTACTATATCCATAATAAATGAGGTTTAATGATTAATAAACTAGCTAGAAACTAAACCAGCCGAAAAATCAATCGATTAGTCAATTGATTCTCTGTAAGATACTGGAATTTTCAGTACTTTAAAACTGTACTAAATTACATCAAAAAATTCTGTACAGAGCAGGTGGAATTACCTGTTTATAACCTATCATTCTTATTATTCAAAATCAATTTTAAGCAACTGTCTTTCATTCAATATATTTTTATAACTTTAGAATCAAAACCAATTTATTATGCAAAATCTTCCAAAAAAAGTAAGAAGTAAAAAGTTAAATGCAAGAGTTGATTTAACCGCAATGGTGAGTGTTTCATTTTTGCTGATTATATTTTTTATGGTTGTTGGTGAATTGTCTAAACCAAAAGGTATTGATTTAGCTTTACCTGATAATGGGGATATCTCCTGCGGACCAATTGGTTGTATTGATTCCAATCGTATTTATACAATCTTATTAGATGATGATGACAAAATTGTTACCTATTCAGGATTATTACTTTCTCCTCTTGAAAACCCAAAAAGTAGCGTTTATGGAGAAAGTGGAATTAGAAAACAACTATTTGAAAGAAATAAGAAAATTACAGAATATTCGACCGCGCTTGGAAAACCTAAAAACGGTACAATTGTAATTATAAAACCCAGCAAAAAAAGCAATTTTAAAAATCTTGTTGATATTCTAGACGAAATGGCAATTGCCAAAATTGAAACCTATTCGATTGTAAATGAATATACCCCCGAAGAAGTTAAACTACTAGCCTTAAATTAAAAACATTCTCAATCACTAAAACTATAGCTATGCAAAACCTGCCAAAAAAAGTAAGAAGTAAAAAGTTAAATGCAAAAGTTGATTTAACTGCTATGGTAAGTGTTTCATTTTTGCTGATTATATTTTTTATGGTTGTTGGTGAATTGTCTAAACCAAAAGCGATGGAATATTATACTCCAGATTGTGGTGATGAGTGTTTTTTAGGAGGTTGTTATAGACCAGATGAAAATCGTTCAACCACAGTGCTTTTAGATAAAAATAACAAAATTATTGTCTACTCCGGATTAATATATGCTCCCATTGCTGCTCCAAAAGGGATGCAATATGGTAAAAATGGAATCAGAAAGGAATTGTTTGACAGAAATAAAACAGTTCTGGAATACTCAGCTGCTTTAGGTAAACCCGGACGTGGACTTACCGTTATAATAAAACCAAGTAAAAAATCCAGTTATGGTAATTTGGTTGATATAATAGACGAAATGAAAA
>NZ_CAGKLC010000043.1 GCF_903469665.1 Flavobacterium sp. UGB4466
TAATTTTACTTCTTCATAAATTAAAGGTAGGGCTTTTTGCTTTTCAATGAATAAGTCAAGTTTTTTTAATTCATAAAAAAGACATTCTTCATAAGCACTTTCTAAAAGTCCTGGTCCCAAAGTCTGATGAACTTTTAAAGCACAATTAAACACAATTCGCGATAATTCATTTTCTGACATGAGTTTTAAGTTAGAATATTAAAGCTCAAATGTAGTACAAAAAACAAAAAAAAAGTAATTTTATTCCTACGTTACTTAAATTGCGCTCTTTGCGTAAACCTTAGCGAACCTAGCGGTTAAACTTCTTCTTCCAAATTTAAATAAAATAAATCTGAAGCTATTCCATCCGTTAAAAATTTTCCTTTTAAAGTTGGTCTAAGAATATTGTTTTCAATTGAAAGCAAATCATCAGTTAAGAATTTTTGAGATTGTTTTAGTAAATAATTCAAATATTCCGATCCGAATTCGTTTTCAATTCTTTCCAGAGAAACGCCCCAAATGGTTCGTAACCCTGTCATAATATATTCATTATAACGATCTGAAACAGTCAGAATTTCCGTTTCAATAGGAAGTTCATTATGCTGAATTGCCTTTAGATACAAAGCGTTATTAGCCACATTCCAGCCTCTTTTGTGGCCATCAAAACTATGAGCCGAAGGACCAATTCCAATGTATTTTTTGCCGAGCCAATAAGCGGAATTGTTTTTGGAGAAGTAACCTTCCTTCCCAAAATTGGATAATTCGTAGTGAATAAAACCATTTTTTTCAAGTGTGTCCACCAGAATCATAAAATGACTGGAAGCCGCTTCGTCTTGTGGTTCTGCAATTTTGCCGGTGTCAATTAGTTTTTTTAAAGCTGTTTTGGGTTCTACCGTCAGGGCATAACTCGAAATGTGGGGAATCCCGAAGGACAACGCTGTTTCAATATTTTTTTTCCACATTTCGTCAGTCAGACCGGGAATTCCATAGATCAGATCGAGTGAAATGTTATCGAAATATTTGGTCGCTTCTTTCAAACAATTTATCGCTTCCACCGAATTATGAGCACGGTTCATCATCTTTAAATCTTCTTCATAAAAAGACTGAATTCCAATGCTTAAACGGTTTATAGGGCTTTTTGATAATTCTAAAATTCGCTCAGGAGATAAATCGTCGGGATTTGCTTCGAGTGTGATCTCCGGATTTTCTATAACATTGTAATGGTTGTAAATGGTCTCGATTAAAAAGTTGATTTCGGCATTACTTAAAACGGATGGGGTCCCGCCGCCAAAATAAATAGTTTCAATTTGATTGTCGCTTCGAGCGGAGTCCGTAAGGTTCAATTCATCTTTTCGCAGGATAATTTCTTTAGCTAAAGCCAAAACCATCTCGTCTTTCTTTTTCATTGAAGTCGAAAAATGAAAGTCGCAATAGTGGCAAGCCTGCTTGCAAAAAGGGATATGGATGTAGATGCCGCTCATTAATTAGATAATGTGTCAATTAGAAAATTAGATAATGTGAAAGTGAAATAATTTGATAATTTAATATTTTCAATATAAGAAATTATCTCATTATCAAATTGGCACATTTCCTCATTTACGGATTTTGTCTTCATTCTGTTTCACAAAAGCATCCCAACCCGAATAACTTTTACCGGCAATAACTTTACCGGAATTAAAATGATGACAAACGGCAGCCGCCAAACCATCTGTTGAGTCGAGGTTTTTGGGTAATTCTTTCAGGCCAAGAAGCTGCTGGAGCATTTTTGCCACCTGTTCTTTACTGGCATTTCCGTTTCCGGTAATCGCCATTTTGATCTTTTTAGGTTCGTACTCAGTGATGGGAATCCCTCTCGAGAGTCCCGCTGCCATTGCGACACCCTGTGCACGCCCTAATTTCAGCATCGATTGAACGTTTTTGCCGAAGAAAGGAGCCTCAATCGCTATTTCGTCAGGATGGTGCGTTTCTATAAGTTCGATAGTACGCTCAAATATGATTCTTAATTTTTGGTAATGATTGTCGTATTTGGATAATTGCAGTTCGTTAAGCTGCAGAAATTCCATTTTTTTATTGGTGACTTTAATTAATCCGAAACCCATGATTGTCGTTCCGGGGTCAATACCTAATATGATGCGTTCTTTTGTCAAGTTTTTTTGTTTCAGGTTTGATGTTTCACGTTCAAAGTTTATCAGTTTAGATGTCCCTTTGTTAGTATTACATTTTGTTCTTTATTCAGTATTTCTATTGATTGACAAATACTGTTGTATAAATTCCAAAACTTATCTTCGAAATCATCTTCTTGTTTTAATATATTTTCGGTTTCAGAATTATCTTCGTTATTTAAAATTGTACCATGACTTTCATAATAGGATGTCAAAAGAGTTCCGTTATCTGCTAAAACCCATCTGCAAGTGGCGATCCATGGATCAACGAAAAAATAATAAACTTTTGTGTTAAGCTCTTTCGAAAGAAATAAGGTCATTTGCTTTGTTTCTTCAAAATCCCAAACATTCCATATTAGATAACTCCATTCATTAATTTGGTCAAATAACATAAATGGTTTTGTGGTATTGTTTGAACTTTCATCAGATAAAAAAGACCAATCAAATTTTTCATCAAACTCTATAACTTCGGTATTTGATGCTTTTAAAACCTCTAATATGGAGCTTTTTGTTACATTTTCTATGCAAAAATGATGATTTACCAGTGAGCTAATTAAATTTCGTTTTTTATTTCCTGATTCTAACATTTCATTTTCCAATTTTCAAATTGCCACATTTTCAAATTGATTACTTTTGCGACATGATTTCAATTCCTCACAAAGCTAAGCAATTCCTTGTTCTTCTAATCAAACTTTTGATTGTAGGTGGTGCATTTTACTTTATTTATAATCAGTTGGCGCATAATGATCAATTGGACTGGCAAAAATTCATTGTGCTGTTTCGTAAAAATCAGTCTGTTTTAGGAATTGGGTTTATATTGCTTTTGAGTGTTTTGAACCGCTATTTCGAGATCCTGAAATGGCAAAATCTGGCTAAAGTAATTCATGAGATTTCTTTAGGAGAAGCCACAAAACAGGTATTGGCAGCTTTAACAGCCGGAATTTTTACGCCAAACGGAGTAGGAGAGTACGCCGGAAAAGCCTTGTATTATTCGAAATCAGACGCTAAAAAAGTAATTTTCTTAAACCTGATCTGCAACGGAATCCAGATGATCTTAACGGTAATTTTTGGGGTTTTTGGGTTATTGTATTTTAATGCCAAGTATGAGATTATTACAACTCAAACGGTTGCTGTTTTGTTCGGGGGCTTTGTGTTGCTATTGGTTGTTTTGTTTTCCGTGAAGAAAATAAAAATTAAAGGATATTCGATCGAGAAATTAGTACATAAGATTAACGAAATCCCAAAATCAGTTCACCGTAAGAATATTGTTTTAGGAATTTTACGGTATTTGGTCTTTTCACATCAGTATTACTTTTTGTTCTTGGCTTTTGATGTCGATTTGCCTTATTTTACTTTAATTGCTACCATTGCGGTAGTTTACTTCCTGGCTTCGTCACTGCCTACTTTTCAGTTTCTGGATTTTGCGGTAAAAGGAAGTGTTGCGATTTATTTCTTTGGAATTTTAGGGGTAAACGAGTGGATTGTAGTTTTTATCAGCACGCTGATGTGGTTTCTTAATGTGGTTTTACCGGTTGTTATAGGAGCTTATTATGTACTAAATTTTAAGACCAAAACAGCAGAATGATTTGGGTTTTGTCTACCATATTAGGTATTTATTTGATTGCCATTGGTTTGCTTATTTATGG
The DNA here is from genome assembly GCF_903469665.1 of Flavobacterium sp. UGB4466. GTDB lineage: Bacteria > Bacteroidota > Bacteroidia > Flavobacteriales > Flavobacteriaceae > Flavobacterium > Flavobacterium lipolyticum. Next base: position 3,788 of record NZ_CAGKLC010000043.1, read on the forward strand.
ATTTTTTAAAGTAAGAAAGTACCAAAATGCAGGTTTAAAACCTCAAACAAACTTTACGATTATAGTTCCGTTTCGGGATGAAGAAGAAAACTTACCTAATCTTTTGCGGTGTTTTTCAGAACTGAATTACCCTAATGATTTGTTTGAAGTTATTTTGGTAGATGATAGTTCTAAGAAGAAATTTCAAGTTTCAAATTTCAAATTTCGCATTTCACAAATCGACAATATCCGGGTTTCGAATTCTCCTAAAAAAGATGCTATCTCGACGGCCATGCAATTGGTGAAAACGGATTGGGTTGTTACTACAGATGCTGATTGCCTGGTGCCTGAGAATTGGTTGTTGACATTTGATAATTATATTCAGCAAAATAAGGTTTCGATGCTGGCAGGAGCTGTAACGTACGAATGCGAGAACTCTTTTTTGCACCATTTTCAGCAATTGGATTTAACGAGTCTGCAAGGTGCTACTATTGGAAGTTTTGGACTTCAAAGTGCTTTTATGTGCAACGGAGCCAATTTTGCGTATACTAAATCGCTGTTTGAAGATTTAAATGGATTTGAAGGGAATAGCAAAATTGCCAGTGGAGATGATGTGTTTTTACTGCAAAAAGCGGTTGGTTTATTTCCTGATGAAGTACATTATTTAAAGGCAACGGATGCAATTGTAAGCACAAAACCAACGGAGGACTGGAAGACCTTATTTTATCAAAGGGTTCGTTGGGCGGCCAAAACAAGTTCGTATCAAAGCAGCTTTGGAAAGCGATTAGGTCTTATTGTTTTCTTGGGAAACCTGAGTTTTGTAGTTGGGTTTTGTAGTGTTGTTTTTTCGATTTTGCCTTATTACTTCTTTGTTTTGTTGGCTTTTTCAAAATTCACAATCGATTATATGTTACTCTATGCTACGAACCGTTTTTTAGTGAAAGACAAAATAAAAAGTTTGTTCTTAAGTAATTTGTTATATCCTTTTTTCAGTTCGGCTGTGGCTTTGTACAGCTTGTTTGGCTCTTATGAATGGAAGGGAAGAAAGTTTACGAAATAAAATCTTCTACTACTAATAGGTAAAACAACTATTTTTTTTCTTTTGCCTTGAGAATAACAGGTAAGATAAATTGTGTTTTTACCGGAATTCCGCGTTTAAGTGCCGGATTTACTTTAGGGAAATCAACCAGGCGGGCATGTAGAATACTATCAATTTTAATAGTGTCGTAGGCAACAGAATCTTTAGGAAATTGAGGTTCGAATTTCATGGTTGAGTTTGGAAAAACGGTCACTTTCACTTCGATGGTGTCAAGTTCGGGATAGAGTATGGAAAGGGTGTCAATATCCAGTTTTTCCTGAATAAGTTGTGCCATTACCTCAAAAAAACATTGTTGACGCTGCTTTTTATCGGTAATTTTTTCGCAATTGGCAACAGATGGAAACTCATCAACTTCTTTCCAGTTAATCGATTTTAGTTCTTTTTGAAGTAATTCTTTTTCAGACGGGACCTTCTTCTCAAAATATTGACAAGAATGGAAAAATAGAATTACGAATAAAAGGAAAAGCTTCTTCAAGACTTTGATGTTGGATTGAATAAATAAATTAGAATATAAAAATACAATTATTTTTTTTGAGAAGCTTTGAATTGCAAATAATCTTCATAATTTTCCGACAGCCATTTTTCTTTGTTTTTTGCCGCAACTTCTTTTTCTTCAGGATATAAAGAAGCTAGTCGGTCAGAAAAAGCAGCAATACGAACGGTGTAATTGTAGTACTCCGTTTTGCTTAATACAATATTTGGATCATTTTTTCGATTAAAATATTCGAAGAATAAAGTATTAAAATCTTTCATCGAAAAGTTGAGCACTTTTTTCTTATTACTTTTATAAATGCTGTCTTGCAGAAGTCTGTCGTTTATTGAGAGAGTTTTAGTTTGGGCATGCAAATTGCTATTGATGACAAGGATCAGAAAACTACAGGAGATAAATTGCAAAAATTGACGCATTAACTTGTTCCTTTAGAAAGTTTGTAGATCAAATTTACAAAAAAAGATATGGATTTACTATTGTTGTTGCTGGGATTTATATGCATGATTGTTGGGATTTTTGGCAGTTTTCTGCCTGTATTACCCGGATTGTCGTCTTGCTGGGTGGGGCTGTTACTGCTGTACCTGACCAAAGCAGTTGAGAACAATTATTGGGTTTTAGGCATTACCCTTTTTCTAACGATTGTAATTACGATTCTTGATTATATCATCCCGGCAAAAGGGACTAAAAAATTTGGAGGGAGTTCGTATGGCGTGTGGGGAACTAACATTGGTTTAATTGTAGGTATTATTGCTCCTATTCCTTTTGGAGTTATTATTGGGCCTTTTGTAGGGGCTTTGGTTGGAGAGTTGATTTATGATTCGACCAATCATCAAAGAGCACTGAAAGCGGCAACAGGATCTGTTTTAGGCTTTTTGGCTTCGAGTTTTGTGAATTTTTTATGCTGCATTATTTTCCTGGGTATTTTTATTAGCATTGTCTGGCAAAATCGCTTATTACTGTTTTAAATCGCGTATTTATCCTTAAGCTTTTTCTTATTTTTTAATTTTTTATCAAAAAAATGTGATTTTTTTTTGAGAGGATTTTTCTTTGTTTTGATAACGAATGGGTTATGTTTACTGGAGGTTGGGGATTTTTATGTTTAACAACTGTTTAGGCAATAATTCACCATTTAACTTATTTTTTGGAAATGTTAGAATATTTTATATTTTTATCCTGATAAACGATAAAAAGCCTCACTTCGTCGATTATTTTTAATGGATTTAAATAATTTCAAATAAGTTAAATATGACTCCTAACCTACAAATTGAACTTAGACGTTTTATTTCTTCTAATGTTGTTTCAAAGTTGAACAAGTTTTATTTTGAAAATGATGCATTTTTAATTAAAGGAATTGATGTTTCTATAGGTACGGTTTTAATGGGGTTGTACAACAGGGCGGAGGAGTCGGATTTTTACAAAGGAATTACTTCAATGATACAGGACGATTCCACTTTCTATCAGGAAGTCGATTTTACATCAGGACGTATTTTATCCGTTGACGATTGTTATCGATTAGAAGGGAATAGTTTGCTGAAAGAAATTTTTACCAATAAAAAAGGCAGGATTTCTGAAATGATTTCAAACGAAGTCGGAATCAAAAGTGAAACAGCCCGAGAGATTCTTAACTTTTCTGCTTTACTAGTCGTCTCTTATCTTAAGAATAATATCCAAATAGTAGAGAGTTTAAAATTGCTTTTAGAAGATCAAAAAAGAGATATTTTAAACAGTATTCCTCCCGGAATCAAAATTATCCTGGGTTTTTCCTGTTACGAAACAGTAGAAGAAAAAAACCAATCTATAGGAAGATCTATTTTTACTTTATTCGGTCATAACTTTTTCAGCTTCTAAAAAAAAATCCCGTCTTACAGCGTAAAACAGGATTTGTATTTAAATCAATTTGAGTAGTTTTTTATACGTTTTTCAAGTTGATAACTTCTTGGTCAGTTAAAAAACGCCAGTTACCTCTCGGTAAATTCTTTTTAGTTAAACCTGCAAACGATACACGGTCAATACGTAATACATCATAGTCAAAGTTTTCGAAAATAGCACGTACTACTTTTACATTCGAAGAACGTAATTTAAGACCTACTTCGCTTTTTGCTTCTTTTTCAATATAACTGATTTCTTCTACGAAAACACGGTGTCCGTCAAGAACTAAGCCTTTACTTATTTTTTCTAAATCTTCAAATTTCAAGTTTTTGTCTAAAGAAACCTGATAAATCTTAGATGATTTTTGATTTGGTAAAGTAAATTTACGAATCATGTCCGTGTCGTTAGTAAACAGCAATAAACCGGTTGTGTTTTTGTCCATTCTTCCAATCGGAGCAATTTTTGCCGTTGTAGAACCACGAACTAACTCTAAAACATTACGATATTCCTGACCTTCGTCAAGAGCAGTGGTAAAGTTTTTAGGTTTGTTTAATAAGATGTATTCTTTCTTTTCAGGAGTCAAAGTAACGCCGTCGAAATTTACAACATCATTTAATTTTACTAAATAACCCATTTCAGTTACCGGAACTCCATTTACTTTAACATTTCCGGACTGAATGTATATATCGGCATCACGACGAGAACAAACACCTGAATTTGAGATGTATTTGTTTAAACGAATTTCGTCTGAAGCTTTTTGTCTTTTTGGAGCCTGATTCTGTTTTTTAATTTTCTGCGCCTTTTCTTCTTCGGCAGCCTTCACAGCAGGTTTTACCTTTTTCGGCCCTTGAGCACGTTTTGCCATAGGAGGTTTTGGCTTGTTAGAGTTTGGTCTTGAGCTATTTGGTCTCGAACCGCCTCTTTTATTATTGCCTTCCTTATTGTTCATAAATTCTGTAATTTGTGCAAAGATAGTTTATTCTTGCTAAATAATCCTAAGTTCATTGTTCTTAGATTGATAGCTGTTGTTTTTTAGAGTTATAAGAGTGTTACAATTGTCTTTTTTTAAGCATTTTGAAAGTTACACTATGAAGATTTTACAATGTGAAAGCAAAGCAAAGGGCAAAAATGAGCTATTAAACCGTTAAGATTTTAGTAATAAATTTTTTCCATGCCATAAGACAGTTGGATTAATTAATACGATGCAAAATACTCCCGAAACAATCAGGAATTTTAAGACATTGTGTAATAGTAAAAATTGTTCCTTAGAGTTTGATTTCCATAAATAAATCAGGAAAAATAGCAATACGCCAAAACAGACATAAAAGTAAATGTCCATATAACCCACATCGTAAATGTTGATTAAAATGTAAACCGGAACCACTGTCAGGATCGTTAAAACTGTAATGATTTGTTTGGAAACCGTTTCGTTGTAAAGAATTGGGATTGTTCTGTAATTGTTAGCTAAATCACCTTTGAGATTTTCCAGATCTTTTATCATTTCCCGAATGAGCAACAATAAAAACAAGAAAATCGCGTGAGATGAAATAACCATGAAATGACTCATGTGATTCTCGATTTCTTCAAACGAAATTTTGTTGTAGAAATATAACAGGATAGCAAAGAATGGAACTACTGCCAGGAAGGCCGCACAGAGATTACCAACAATAGGGTATTTTTTTATTTTATGAGAGTAGAGCCAAATGAGGAAAATGTATGCCGAAAAGAATAGAAAAGCACGCCAGGATACAATCAGCGCCATTAAGGCCGCAATGAAGTTGAGTGTAAAATAAACGGATAGTTTTGTTTTTTGACTGACTAATCTGTCTAACATTGATTTGTTAGGTCTGTTGATTAAATCTTTTTGGCTGTCGTAGAAATTATTGATAATATAACCTGAAGCAATAGTGATTGCGGAAGCAAAAACGATTAAAAATAAATTGAAATCCAACAAAATATCCAGTGCTCTTTTTTCCGGTGCCAGTATAAAAATAGAGGATAAGTATTGAGCCAAAACAATAATCGGGATGTTATAGCCTCTCACTACGGAGAACAAACTAACAATTTTCATTACTAAAAGTTTGTGCTGTCTGCTTAACATTTTTTGAGTTTGGTTTCAGGTTTTAATTCTAGACTTGTTTTTAGGTTCTCCTTCTGCAAAACATAAATAGGCTCCCTGCGAATTTGAAGCATCAGGAGCCGAAAAGGAAAAGTTGTGATCCTGTTGCAGAGCAGATAAAGACAATGACAGCAGCTTCTTCAATAATCAATGCTGAAAACTTTACTTTCGTGTAGTGAACAGTGATTTTTTGAACAATATTAAATCCTTTTTCTAAAAGTATCGCTAATAAAATTAAAGGTGTTAAAAATAGAATTCCTCCTGAAAAAGTCGCTTTGATAATCTTTAAAATACGATTCATAAGTTTAAACTTTTAAGGTCTATTTAAAGAAAGCGAGTTTTAAAAGACAGGATTTAGAATTGATAAACGACTTCTAATTTATAATCTTTTAAAGATGCTTTGGCACGTTCCAAATCCTCGGTAAAGCCCAGAATATAACCGCCTCCTCCTGAACCGCAAAGTTTCAGATAGTAGTCGTTCGTATCAATTCCGTTTTGCCAGATCCCATGAAATTGTTCCGGAATCATTGGTTTGAAGTTGTTTAAAACGACTTTTGATAGCTTTTTAGTATTGGTAAACAACGATTTCATGTCACCATGTAAAAAGTTTTCTACACAAGCATCGGTATATTTTACAAACTGATTTTTAAGCATAGTACGGAAGCCTTTGTCTTTCAGGCTTTCCATGAAAATGTTAACCATCGGAGCGGTTTCGCCTACAATTCCTGAATCTAATAAAAATACAGCCCCTTTTCCATCAAAACTCTGAGTTGGAATTCCGGTTGCTTCAATGTTATCTTTCGAATTGATTAAAATAGGAATGCTTAAATAACTGTTTAAAGGATCTAAACCAGAGCTCTTTCCGTGGAAGAAACTTTCCATTTGAGCGAAAATATTCTTTAATTGTAATAGTTTTTCGCGAGTCAGATTTTCTAAAACGGTGATCTTATGAGTAGCATATTTGTCATAAATTGCAGCAACAAGTGCACCACTGCTTCCCACTCCGTATCCTTGTGGAATACTGGAATCGAAATACATTCCGGTTTCTACATCATTCTTTAAAGCCGTCAAATCAAAAGCAACCAAATCCGGCTGTTCTGTTTGTAAAGTTTCAAGATAAGCTGCAAAACGTTTTAAGCTTGCGTTGGATGCCATTGCTTCTGCCGAAGGTTCTTCGGTTTTTTTCAAAGCACCGTTGTAAAAATTATAAGGAATAGAAAGTCCTTTAGAGTCGCGGATGATTCCGTATTCTCCAAAGAGTAATATTTTTGAGTAAAATAAGGGTCCTTTCATGATTATTTTATGTCTTTCTTTATTTTATTTGGGTCTTGTCTGGTGTCGAGAAAAGCAATTATTTCAATTCTTTTATTATTGAACTTATAGAACAATGTTGATTGTTTTGTAACGACACATTTATGTACTTTCCTATTGCTTTCAGATATTGGAAAAGCTTCAGGGTTTACTTGAATAATTTTTACGGTTTGATATAGTTTAGTTGCAAATTTTTTCCGAATTCTCTCTGACCATTTTACTTCTAAATATTCTAGAAGATTTTCAATAGCTGATTGAGCGAGGTCCGAAATTATAATTTGCCTCATTCTTTCAAATGTGTTTCTTTATCATCGTTTCAAAATCGGAAAATTCACCATTCTGAATTTGTTCTTCTCCTAATTTAATAGCTGCTTTTTGAGCATCTGTCAAATCATCCCACCAATCTTTTTTCTTTTTGGTCAACAATTCGATGACCGCCTTAATGATTGAAGGATCATTTGTTTCTTGAAGCATATTGATTGCTTCGCGTTTCTCTAATTGAATGTCCATAATCAAAATTTTAATTAAAGATACGTAAAATTACAATGCAATTGCACCATCTCCAATTTCGTCGCAAATGTACTGACCATTCTGACAAAATACAACTAATTCGTCCTGAATAAATTGTAGCACTTTATCGCTAACGTTTTCGGGATAGAGAACATGAACATTTGCTCCGGCATCAAGTGTAAAGCAAACCGGAATCTGAGTCTCATTTCGGAACTTCCAGATGGCATTAATGATTTGCAAGGTGTTCGGTTTCATTAAAATATAGTAGGGCATAGAAGTCATCATCATGGCATGTAATGTCAATGCTTCACTTTCAACTACTTTTATAAATTCGTTCAGATTACCGCTTTCAAAAATGGTAATTAACTGATCCAGATTTTCATGTGCCTGAGCAAAACGTCTTTCGGCATAGGGATGATTGTGCATTAAATCATGTCCAACAGTACTGGAAACTTGTTTTTCACCTTTATCAACCAGTAAAATGGTATCCTGATAGTTGTTGAAATTTTCGTGAACGGTATAAGGGAATTCAACCCCATATAAATCCGAACTTCCTTTAATATTTGCCTGATTTCCCCAAGCTACCAGATTTCCTTTTACACTTCTGCAGGCACTTCCGGATCCCAAACGGGCTAAAAAAGAAGCTTTCTGGTAAAAATAGCCTTCTGTCATTTCAGGATTTAATACTTTCTCTAAATTCATAAAGTTCATTGCTAAAGCTGCCATTCCAGAAGCCGATGAAGCAATTCCTGAACTGTGTGGAAAGGTATTTTGAGTATCGATAGTAAAATGATACTCTTTCAGAAAAGGTAAATAGATTTCAATTCGTTCCAGAAACTTTTGAATTTTTGGTTTGAAGTCTTCTTTTGGTTTTCCTTCAAAAAGTAAATCAAAGGAGAAATTACTTGCGGGAGAACTTTCTCTTTTCGAAAAAGCAAGCTTAGTAATCGTTTTACAATTTTTAAGGGTAAAACTTACTGAAGGATTTGCCGGAATCTGATTGTCTTTTTTCCCCCAGTATTTTACTAACGCAATATTGCTGGGTGCGCTCCATTCAAAATTTCCTTTTTCGATGGATGAAGTATAAGTATTAGGAATAAAATCAGCTGCTGTAAACATGAACTATAAAATTTTGGCAAAGATAGTTTTTAAAATATTGCGTCATATAAGTTCTGTTGGAAAATGTAAGTCAAGCACCAACTAATAACAAACTGAAGGGCAGTTATAGGATTTACGCCTTCTTTTTGATTATTTTTGGTGAAAAATCATAGTAAAATGAACAAGGCAGCCAAAATTGCAATTGCATTAGTTATTTGTTTAATGGTAGGGTATTCTGCAAGTATAGTGACAAGACCAAGTGTTGAAACATGGTATCCTACTCTTATAAAACCTCCTTTTAATCCGCCTAATTGGATTTTTATGCCGGTTTGGACACTGCTTTATATTTTGATGGCGGTTGCAGCAGGACTGGTTTGGGATAAAATAAAAGAGCAGAAAGAGACGGTGAAAATGGCCTTAGGTTTCTTCATAATTCAGCTGACGTTAAACGCGATCTGGTCTTACTTGTTCTTCGAATTAAAGAACCCAATGCTTGCCCTAATTGAAATTGTACTTTTATGGCTGATGATTTATGAAACGTATCTGAAATTCATTAAAATCAATAAAATTGCCGGATATGTATTGATTCCGTATATGGTTTGGGTAGCATTTGCTGCAGTTTTAAATGCCAGTATCTGGTGGTTGAATTGATAGGTTATAGTTTCAGGTTACAAGCTTTTTTTGTTTCAAGTTAATTCTATGATAAATCTGCTTTATGAATAAATTTAAGCTCTCCTTAGTAGTTTTGTTTTTAATCTCATTTAAGTGTTTTGCCTGCTTGAATGGTGAAACGAAAACATTAAAAAACGGATATTTAATTTACATTGATTATAAAGGAATTGTTCCTCATGGTCATAATTTTGACGCAGGAGTTTCTTCCCAGTTGCTTTTTGAACTGGATAGTATTTATAAAAAGACAAAGGATATAGATTATTTGTCTGATAAAGGGTATGTTTTAATTGTTTTAAAAAAGTATGAGGAAGCATTAAAATTATATCTAAGTATTGAAAAGATTAAGCCAAATCGATATTCTACAGCATCGAATCTTGGAACGCTTTACGAATTAATGGGAGAAAATGAGAAAGCTTATGATTGGATTAAGAAGTCAATTCAGATTAATTCCGAATCTCATGAAGGATCAGAATGGATACATTTGAAAATATTAGAGACTAAGATTAAGAATTTAAACAATGTTTCGGGGGAATTTTTAATAGGTACAAGTTTTGGCACAGATGAAATCCCTAAAAGTAATTTGTCAAAATCTGAATTAGAGAGATTAAGTAAATCTATTTATTATCAGTTGAATGAACGAATAACCTTTCTAAAACCAAAGGACAGAATAATTTCGATCTTGCTTTTCGAATTGGCTAATATTGTCAAAATAATTGAGAAGAATAAAACAGCAATTGAAATATATGAACAAGCAAAAGAGTATGGATTAGATGATGAATTGATTAATAAAAGGCTGCAATATTGCTACAAATTCGAGATTGATTATTGTGAGGATCGAAATTTAAGACTTTATGATGCAAATCATGATTTAAGAGATAAAATGAATGGGATCGATAGAGATTATGTAAATCAAATCGAAATACTGTTAATTATTCTATCAATTGTTTTGGCAATTTTAATAATTGCTTTGGCCATTTTTTATACTAAATGGAAGAGTTTAAGAGATTACATTTTTCTGAATGATTTAAAAACGGATGCTTAGTTCTGACTCTCCGTTTTTAGCTTTTTGAACATCTCATTTTTGGCATACATGAAATCCATTGTAATTAGAATGTTGCTGTTTTCCAAAAGGTTTTTAGATCTGGGATCAGCATCACAAAATTCAATAAACAGCTCTTTCTCTTCTGGTTTTAAGTTTAAATTTTTGATAAAAAAATCATCTGGAATTGATGCTGCTACGAGTTTTTTGAAATCAGTTTTCGGAGTTTTAGTTTTGACAGGTTTATCATCTTCTGTTTTAAATAAACTAACTAAATCTTTGCCAAGTCTTGCAAAATCAGTCCCGTTTGTAATAGTTCCGTTGTAAACACCAGTATATTTTTCTAAAGAGCCAGCATCTTTTGCCAATTTTATATCGTCTATATTTTGCTGAGAGGTTTTTACCCGGTCAAATTTGATATTGGTAATAACGACTTCGTTTAATTCTTCCGGTTTTATAACCATATTTACGGTGATGTTGTTCTGATCGATGTTTTCTTGGGTTATTTTTAGCCTGGTGAAAAAATAATCTTTGGAAAAAAACAGTAAACTATCCCGGCTTTTGACTAAAATTGAAAACTCTCCTAAATTATTGGTCCTCGTACTTGTTTTGGCTGTTTTGTTAATGACTTCTACTTTATTTAGCGGATTGTTATTGGACATCACTTTTCCATGAAGTACTTTTTCTGATTGTGAAACAGACAGCTGATAGGTGAAAAAGGAAATGGTGGTAAGTAGTTTTACTTTCATTTGAGACGTTTTGTAATCTTTTTTAATTTTTAGGGTCTGTTTTCAGTTTCTGGAATTCGATATTTTTGATATATAAAAAATCCATTGTGGTCAGTATATTTGGATCTTGTAAAAGCATTTTAGATTTCGGATCAACATCGCAGAATTTAATAAAAATTTCTTTTTCTTCTGGTTTTAGCTTTAAATCGTTGGTAAAAAATCCGGGAGGACAGGAAGCAGCGACCAGTTTTTTAAAGCGCTCGTCATTTTCAATCTTTTTCTTTTTCTTAGTTGGAAGAGCTATATTGTAGTTAAGCGCATTTTTGATTCTTCCGTCATTAATATTCAGGTAGCGTTGAATTAAGTCATTGGCCTGTTTGTCGTTTTTGACTTGGTTTGCAGCTTCTACACTATAAGTGATTTTGGGAAGTTTGTTGTTTATGATAACAATATTATCTAATTCTTCGGTTATTGGGATCATGTTAATAATGATCATATTGCTTTCTATTTCTTTGGCAGTAAGCTTTATTCTTTTGAACCAAAAGTTTTTAGAGAAAAAGATAAGGCTGTCTTGGGCTTTTGCAAGTATGGAAAACTCTCCTAAATGATTTGTTGTTGTACTGGTTTGTGCAGTTTTATTGATTACTTCTATATTTTTAAGTAAGATTGTTTCGGATTGTACTTTTCCTTTTAGAAGTTTTTCGGTTTGAGAAATAGAAAGCTGATAGGTGAAAAAGGAAATGGTGGTAAGTAGTTTTACTTTCATCTAATGGTATTTAGTTGAAAGTAAAATTATTAGAATAGTCTTAACGAAAACTTAGTAAATATGTAAAATCTTGTTAATTGATTAATGGCAGTTTTCAGTCCCAGTCTCAGTTTTCAGTCTCAGTTTTCAGTCTCAGATTAACTGTGACTGCAAACTGCGACTGTACACTATTTTAAATAGCATTCGCCAAAATAAACCCGCTTGTCCAGGCATTTTGAAAATTAAATCCTCCTGTAATGGCGTCAATATTAACAATTTCGCCAGCAAAATAGAGGTTTTCATGTAGCTTGCTTTCCATGGTTTTGAAGTTGATTTCTTTTAAATCGATTCCGCCTGCTGTAACAAATTCTTCTTTAAAAGTACTTTTTCCGTTGACCTGAAATGTTGCTTTCGTAAGTTGTGAAGCGAGCTGTTGCAATTGATTTTTAGACAAATCGGCCCATTTGGTTTCGGTGTCAATGCCTGAAGCCAGAACTAAACTTTCCCATAAACGATTTGGAAAATCGAAAGGAGATTTTTTCGAGACGGTTTTTTTGGCATGCTCCTGTTTTAGATCTTTTAGTATTTTTTCAGCATCTTCGGTGTCAACATCATTTAACCAATTAACGTAAATAGTAAACTGATAGTTTTTGTTGTGAAGAATTCTGGCGCCCCAGGCAGACAGTTTCAGAACCGCGGGACCGCTCATTCCCCAATGTGTGATTAACAAAGGTCCCGTCGACTCGAGTTTGGTATCTTTTACGGTTACAGTGACTTGTGCTGCAACTCCGGGTAATTCTTTGATTCTAGGGTCTTTGATGTTGAAAGTAAACAAGGAGGGAACCGGACTTACAATTGCATGTCCTTGTGTTTGCAGCATTTCCCAGATTTTAGGATTGCTTCCGGTAGCCATTACTAATTTTTCGGCAGCGAAATTTTCATTTTGGGTATCAATTTTCCAACAATCTTCTTTTTTAAAAATCGATTGTACGCTTTGCCCCGTGAGTACCTTTATGCCTAGTTTTTCGGTTGCTTTTAAGAAACAATCGATAATGGTTTGTGAGGAATTGGAAACAGGAAACATTCTGCCATCTTCTTCGATTTTAAGCTCAACACCATGTTTTTCGAACCATTCGATGGTATCTCCCGAACAAAACTGATGAAAAGGACCGCGAAGTTCTTTTTCGCCACGTGGATAAAATTTAACCAATTCATTGGGTTCAAAGCAGGCATGCGTTACGTTACATCTTCCCCCACCTGAAACACGAACTTTAGAAAGTACTTCTTTTCCTCGTTCTAAAATGGCAATTTTTAGTTTAGGATTTTTCTCTGCAATATTAATCGCTGTGAAAAAACCTGCAGCACCTCCGCCAACGATGATTATGTCGAAATTTTGAGTCATATTTTTTTATTTGCCACGAATTCGCGAATTATTTTTTTAATCTCAAAGAATAAAAATTCGTGAATGCGTGGCTATTTTTTAACTTATATTTTATCCGGACAATCAGAGATTATTCCATCTACTTTATAACTTTTTACTTTTTGAATGTCTTCTTCCGTATTAACGGTCCAGGGCAGAACGAGAAATCCTTTTTGCTGTATTTTGCTTACATTTTCCGAAGTCAATAAATGAAAATCAGGATGGATGGCTTTTGCTTTTATGGTTTCGGCGAAAGCCAAAGCAGTATCAGGATCTTCTTCTGTTAAAACACCAATCGGAATTTTTTGATTTAAATTGGATGTTTCCTGTAGCATATTCCAATCGAAACTTGAAACAATAAAATGATTGTAGTTCCAGTTTTTTTCTGAGATATAATGTTCAATTAATGTGACAACTTTTTTGGGAGTTCCTAAACCTTTTAATTCGATATTGATCAGACATTTTTTGTCAACCAAATCAAAAACCTCATTTAAAGTAGGGATTTGATACTTCTCATCAATCAGAAACGATTTTAAATCACCTAAAGAAAAAGTATTAACAAAACCTTTTCCGTTAGTTGTTCTGTCTATCGTTTCATCGTGCATTACAATTATCTGATCGTCAGCACTAAGGTGAACGTCAAGTTCAATTCCGTCTGAATTTAGGTCTAAGGCTTTTTGAAAAGCTTGTAAAGTATTTTCAGGTTCGTATGCTTTTGCACCCCTATGAGCTATTTTTAGCATTTTGTTCATTTCGTGAAGGTTCAGAGGTGCAAAGGTACAAAGGTGCAAAGGAAAAATAATAGCCACAGATTAAAGGATTAGAATGATTTTAAAAAATCTGTGATAATCCTTTAATCTGTGGCTAAAAAACTTTGTGAATCTTTGCGGTAAATGCAGTATTTTTTCTAACCGCAAAGGGCGCAAAGTTTTGGGCAAGGTGGACAAGGAATTTACTAAAAATTAAATAGCCACGAATTCACGAATTTTTGTTCTCAAAGATTATCAAAAATAATTCGTGAATTCGTGGCAGAAAAACTTTGTTGCAATAAAATATCTATTCCAATTCTAAAACCAAAGCGGATTTTGGTTCCAAAGTAATTTCAGACGTTAAATTGAATGTTTTTCCTGTAATTACGTCTTTACCTGTTTTAAAAGTTTTGATGTTTTCTTTAAAGCGATTGGTTTTTATAGCTTGCTCTTTTGCATTGTTATTGAAAACAACCATTACCGTTTTAGCATCTGTATATCTGAAATACACATAGGTATTGTTTTCCGGAATGTAATGTGTCATCTTTCCAAAATGAACGGCTTCGTTTGATTTTCTCCAGTTGAATAATTTAGAGGTAAAATCAAAGTAAGCAGCCTGTTCAGCTGTTCTGCCTTCTTTGGTGAAAGCATTGTTTTTATCGCCAGCCCATCCACCCGGGAAATCCTGACGAATATCGGCGTCGCCTTTGCTTTTGTCACCGCCCATTCCAATTTCGGAACCGTAATACACTTGTGGAATTCCACGTACGGTAGCCAATAAAGTCATTGTTAGTTTGTATTTTGCTAAATCATATTTAAAATTATGATTGATACGGTCTGTGTCATGATTTTCGGCAAAAACTAAAATATTATTGGTGTCTGGGTACAAATAATCCATTGCAAAATTGTTGTAGAATTTAATCAATCCATTATCCTTGCTTGGTTCATTTTCGTTGAAAGCCAGGCTAATCTGGCTTTGAAGCGTAAAATCCATCACACTTGGTAAATTGGAATTGTAATTTTCGATCGCTCCAATTTTACTGTCTTTTTGCCAATAAGCTAAGTTCGCCTGATTGTGCATCCATATTTCTCCAACGATATTGAAATTAGGATATTCGTTCGTCACTGCTTTTGCCCAATTGGCCATTGCGGTTTGATCAGAGTAATTGTAAGTGTCAACTCTTAATCCGTCAAGATTGGCATATTCAATCCACCAGATCGCATTTTGAGTCAGGTATTTGGCGACAAGAGGATTTCTTAAGTTCAGGTCGGGCATTGAAGGCACAAACCAGCCATCGATACATACTTCCTGATCTATTTTTGAAGCGTGAATATCGGTAATCACTTCACGTCTGTGGTGCGTTTGTGTAAAAGTTTCGAATTGATTGAACCAGGTTTTGGTTGGAATATCTTTCATCATCCAATGCGTAATCCCCCAGTGATTGGTCACATAATCCATTACCAGTTTCATGTTTCTTTTGTGCATTTCTGCAGATAAACGGGCGTAATCTTCATTAGTTCCGTAACGCGGATCTATTTTGTAAACGTCAGATTGTGCATAAGTATGGTACGAGTGCTGTTTGTCGTTGTCCTCGCAAAGGGGTGTGCTCCAGATAGTAGTTGCACCAAGAGACGAAATATAATCCAGGTTTTTAATGATTCCTTCGATGTCTCCGCCATGACGGCCACTTGGATCCTGACGGTTCCCTTTTTCGGTTAAAGCGGCATTGCTGTCATTTTTTGGGTTTCCGTTGGCAAAACGATCCGGCATGATAAGATACATTACATCTGATGCATCGTAGCTTTTTCGATCTGCCGAGTTGGTTCGTCTTTCTTTAAGGGTGTATTTTTGCGTAAAAGCGACTTTATTTTTGGTTTTGAAGGAGAAAACCAATTCTGAAGCTTTTAGGTTTTGTGTATCGATGGTCACAAAAAGATAGTTTGGATTTTCTGTTTTTTCTACGCTTTTAATCACAGCATTGTTGGAAACAGAAGTTTCGTATTGTGAAATGTCTTTTCCGTAGAACATAATCTGCAATTCCGGATTTTTCATGCCGGCATACCAAAATGGAGGTTCTGTTTTTTGGATTTGTGCTTGCGCGGAAGCGGAAAACAACAAAATTATTAGAACTAATTTATAGATGGGTGATGTTTTTTTGTTTTTCATAGTAATAGGTAGTTATTCTTAGTGTGAGTTCGAGCGATTTTCAGTGTCCGCTCGAGCGATTTTCGGTGTCAGTTCGAGCGGAGTCGAGAACTTTGGCCACATCTCGACTCCGCTCGATGTGACAATTCGCTCGAGGAGACAGCTATCTCGATGTCACATCGAGCGGAGTCGAGATGAGACAATTCGCTCGAGGAGACAACTATCTCGATGTCACATCGAGCGGAGTCGAGATGAGACAATTCGTTCGAGGAGACAACTATCTCGATGTCACATCGAGCGGAGTCGAGATGAGACAATTCGTTCGATGTAACAAAAAGATGTTGATTAAAAAAAAAGACAAGTAATTCTGGGGGAAATCACTTGTCTTTAAAAATTACTTCGTTTCGATAATGCTGATCGCATAACCGCCGCCAGGAGCAGACAATTGAGATAATTTTGATTTATTGGTCACCGCAATTTTCTTGATGGTGTAAGCTTGTGGGTTGGTTTTGTAATGCGCCTCTTTTGCATCAGCATAAATTGTTGCTGTGTATTTTTTTCCTTTTTCAAGAAAACTGAAATCAATGTTTGAGGTACGGGCAGTTTCTCCGTTTACGTTTCCAACGAACCAGTTATTGGTTCCTTTTGCTTTACGGGCAACCGTGATAAAATCACCCGGCTCAGCTTCGATATATTTACTTTCAGACCAGTCTACGGCCACATCTTTAATGAATTGAAAGGCATCCGGAAAACGGTTGTAGTTTTCAGGAGTATCAGCAGCCATTTGCAACGGGCTGTACATGGTAACGTATAATGCCAATTGGTTTGCCAGTGTACTGTTTACATGCGATTTGTTATCCGGATTCATTTTACTGATATCCATTTCGAAGATTCCCGGAGTGTAATCCATTGGGCCTCCAATCAAACGTGTAAATGGTAAAACGGTTACGTGGTTTGGTTTAGAACCTCCAAAAGCCTGGTATTCTGTTCCTCTTGCCGCTTCATTTCCAATTAAGTTCGGGTAGGTTCTGCAAATTCCGGTTGGACGAACGGCTTCGTGAGCATTCACCATAATTTTATAATCGGCTGCTTTTTCAATGGCATATTGGTAGTGGTTTACAATCCACTGGTCGTAATGGTTTTCACCACGAGGCAGGATGTCTCCAACATAACCGCTTTTTACAGCATCGTATCCGTTGTCTTTCATGAACTGGTAGGCCTTGTCCATATGGCGCTCGTAATTACGAACTGAACCTGACGTTTCATGGTGCATGATGATTTTCACTCCTTTTGATTTTGCGTATTGCTGTAAACCTTTTACGTCAAAATCAGGGTAAGGTGTTACAAAATCAAAAACATAATCTTTAGAGTGTCCAAACCAGTCTTCCCAGCCCTCGTTCCATCCTTCAACCAAAACAGCATCGAAGCCATTTGCAGCAGCAAAATCAATGTATTTTTTTACATTAGCATTATTCGCTCCGTGTGTTCCGTTTGGTTTTGCTTTTGAGAAATCAGAAACACCCAATTGTACGGTTGGAAAATCATTGGTGTACGACCAAGAACTTTTCCCTGTAATCATCTCCCACCAAACCCCAATATATTTTACAGGTTTAATCCAAGATGTATCATCAATTTTTGACGGATCGTTTAAGTTTAAAGTCATTTTTGAAGCCAAGATTTCTCTCGCGTCATCGCTTACCATAATCGTTCTCCAAGGTGAATGACTTGGTGCCTGCATGTATCCTTTGTTTCCTTTTGCATCCGGTGTTAACCACGATTGAAAAATCATGTTTTTATCATCTAAATTCAGGTGCATGCAAGAATAGTTAATCAAAGCTGCTTCATGTAAGTTAATGTAAATACCATCAGCTGTTTTTAGCATCAAAGAAGTCTGCACTCCTGTTGGAGAAAAAGATTTCTGCGATACGTTGGCAGTATATGCTTTTTGAGATAAACCTCTGATTTCAGATAATTTCGATTTGGTGTAATCGTATTCCTGAGTGTCATAATCTCCCGGAATCCAGAATGCAGTATGGTCGCCCGCCATTGCAAATTGGGTTCTTTCTTCCTTAATTACAAAATAGGTAAGGTTTTTTTGAGTCGGGAACTCATATCGAAATCCTAAACCGTCATCAAACAAACGGAAACGGATTACGATTTGTCTTTCTGTTCCTTTTTGATTTAAAGTTACAGCCAGTTCATTGTAATGGTTTCTGATCTGATCTACTTCTCCCCAAACCGGTTTCCAGTTTTCGTCAAAAGTGCTTGTTTTGGTATCAACAACTGTAAAATCATTCAGTAAAGATTTTTTATCATCTTTTAGTTCAAGACCTAATTTACTGGTTTTTACAACCTCTTTGTTTTTGTATTTCAGATTGTAAACTGGAGTTCCGTCGTTTTGAAGCAAAAACTCCATTACGAACTTTCCTTCGGGTGATTTTAATTGTTGTGCTTTTGCTATTGAGCTGAAAGCAAACAGGATTAAACTTGCGAAAAATAAGTTTTTCATGTTGTTAAGTTTTTAAGTGTGTTGTATTAATTGGTTTGAAACAATTTTTCTGCGGTTACCGGATCTCCATTAACTACAAGGGTTAAATCCTGATCACCGTCTACCGTAAAAGTTGTTCCATTATGATTTACAGCTACTTTTAAAATTTGATTTCTGAAATTAATTTTAAAAGAATAACCGTTCCATTCTTTTGGGATTTTTGGCGAAAAATGAAGCTGATCGTTTTTCACACGCATTCCGCCAAAACCTTCCACGATACTCATCCATGTTCCGGCCATTGAGGTAATATGACAGCCTTCTTCAACTTCTTTGTTATAATCATCGAGATCCAAACGGGAGGTTCTTAAATAGAAGGTATAGGCCATGTCCATTTTGTCTAAAACAGCAGCCTGAATAGAGTGAACACAAGGCGACAGCGAGCTTTCATGAACCGTAAAGGATTCGTAGAACTCAAAATTACGTTTTAATTCTTCTTTAGAAAAATGATCTTCGAAGAAATAAAAACACTGTAAAACATCGGCTTGTTTGATATATGGCGAGCGCAATACACGATCCCAGGACCACTTTTGATTAATAGGACGCTGAGAACGGTCTAAGTCTTTTACCGGAATTAATTCTTTGTCTAAGAATCCGTCTTGTTGCAAGTAGATGCCTAATTCTTCTGAAGTTGGGAAATACATGTTACCGGCGACTTTTTTCCATTCCAGAATTTCAGCAGAAGAAAGAGCTACTTTTTCCATAATTCTCTGATGATCTGCAGGATATTCGGCAGCCACTTTGTTAATTTGTTCTTCGGCATAATCAATACACCATTTTGCAATATAATTGGTGTAGAAATTATTGTTGATATTGTTTTCGTATTCGTTTGGACCTGTAACTCCCAGAATCACATATTGATTTTTGGCTTTAGAGAAAGAAGCTCTTTGGTGCCAAAAACGCGCAATTCCAATGAGTACTTCTAAACCTTTTTCAGGAATATAAGAGTAGTCTCCGGTAAAACGGTGGTAATTGTAAATCGCAAAAGCAATAGCTCCGTTTCTGTGGATTTCCTCGTGTGTGATTTCCCATTCGTTGTGGCATTCTTCGCCATTCATGGTTACCATTGGATACAAAGCGGCACCGTTTTTAAAACCTAAATTGTCTTTGGCGTTTTCAATTGCTTTGTCCAATTGGTTGAAACGGTAGGTCAACAAATTGCGGGCAACCTGCTGATCTTTAGTGGCCATGTAAAACGGAATGCAATAAGCCTCAGTATCCCAATAGGTAGATCCGCCATATTTTTCTCCGGTGAAACCTTTTGGCCCGATATTCAAACGGCTGTCTTTCCCTAAGTAAGTCTGATTTAACTGAAAAATATTAAAACGGATTCCCTGTTGTGCTTTTACGTCTCCGTCAATGGTAATGTCTGACATTTCCCAGATTTTACTCCAGGCCTCGATTTGATTCTGAAGTAAAGTGTCATAACCAAGAGCAACGGCAGTTTTAATGCATTTTTCGGCTGCAGTCAGTGTGTTTTCATGGTTCAAAGAAACGGTATAACCACCAATTTTTTGGATTGATGAGGTTTGTCCTTTTGCGATAATGGTACCGTAAGTAAACTGAATTTTATCAGCAGTTGAATCGATTGTTGACGGCGAAATGTTTACATTTTCTCCGTTGGCAAAAATCGTATTGTGCATAAAAGTGGTTACTTTAAAATGCGTTTTAAAAGTCTGCGCCGTTACAAAAGCTTCATTTGCTCCTTTTTTAACTTCAAGAGGTTCCCAGAATTTTTCGTCCCAGTTGGCATCTTCATTGGTAACTCCTGCATCGATATAAGGTTTGTAAACAATTTTGGCATCTTTGTTTAAAGGGGTGATCTCGTATTTAATGATTCCGGTTTCATCCAGATCTAAAGAAAGAAAACGACGAATGTTTACGGCAATTTCGGTTCCGTTTTTTAAAGTCGCTTCAAAAGAACGATTGTACCAGCCCTCTTTCATGTTCAATTCTCTGCGAAAATTTTTCACAGCAGTACAATGGTGTAAATCCAGATTTTCTTCGTTGATCTGAATGTCAATTCCAATCCAGTTTGGAGCGTTTAATACTTTGGCGAAGTATTTAGGGTATCCGTTTTTCCACCAGCCTACTTTAGTTTTGTCCGGATAATAGATTCCGGCAATGTAGCTTCCCTGAAAAGTCTCCCCCGAATAGGTTTCTTCAAAATTGGCGCGTTGTCCCATAGCACCGTTTCCGATGCTAAAAAGACTTTCTGATGATTTTACTCTCTCAGCGTCAAAGCCTTCTTCGATGATGGACCAATTGTCTGGTTTAATGTAATCTTGATTCATTTTTTTCTTAATTAGATAATTAGGCAATTAGATAATTAGAAAAGATGTCAATTAGGGAATTAGATCTTTTTTTGACTGCAATATTTAATTTTTATACGTCTAATGGCCAATTAATTACTGTTTTAGTTTTTGATTGATGATTTTCTTAAATCCGATTGTTGGTCAATTAGATAATGTTGCTACTATTATCTAATTGACGAATTATCTTATTTCCGAATTAATGATTCGATAAAAGGAGTATCCATTGAGTTAAAATCCTCAAAGATATAGTGTGCTTCGTGCAGAATTGTTTTGGAACCGATTCCGATACTGGTCATTTTTCCAATATTGGCGGCCTGAACTCCGGCAACTGAATCTTCAAAAACAAAGGAATTTTCAGGGCTAATCTGTAACAATTGAGCCGCTTTTAGGAAAACTTCAGGGTCCGGTTTGGCATTGGTAACATCGTTTCCGTCTACAATAACATCGAAGTACGAAAGTATTCCGGTTTTCTCCAGAATCGGGCGTGCATTTTTACTGGCAGAACCCAGGGCAATTCCCTGATTTTGTTCTTTTAAGAATTGAAGAATATTAAAAACTCCGGGAAGAATTTCGCTCTCGTCCATGTCAACCAGATAAGACAAATAGTCTTCGTTTTTCTGAATGAGCCATTTGTCTTTGTCTTCCTGAGAAGCGGGAACGTTCCCTAATTCAAGAATTATGTCTAGCGAACGCACGCGGCTTACTCCTTTAAGTAATTCGTTGTGTTCGTGTGTAAAGTTTATGTTTAACGCCTTTGCAATTTTCTGCCAGGCTAAAAAGTGGTATTTAGCGGTATCAACGATCACTCCATCAAGATCGAAGATGAATGCTTTTTTATTATTCATGAATTTCAATTTTAGTTCTGCTATTTACTCTAAGGGTAAGTAATCCGGCAAATATCATAGATACACCTCCAATAATTAAGGCGTAGATAGGTTCGTTGTGAAAGAATTGTTTGATGACAAATCCTAAGATTGTGGCAGCCACAATTTGTGGTATTACTACGAAGAAGTTGAAAACTCCCATATAATACCCCATTTTTGCTGCGGGTAAGGCTCCGGATAGCATGGCATAAGGCATTGACAGTATACTTGCCCACGCGATACCCACTCCCAACATTGGAAGAATGAGCATTTGTTTGTCGCCAATAAAATAAATCGAGATTAAACCAACACCTCCGGCACATAAGGCCAGTAAATGTGTTGCTCTAACGCCTACTTTTTTTGCAATAACCGGCAATAAAAAAGCAACTGCTGCCGCTACTCCGTTGTAAACTGTGAACAAAACTGAAACCCAGTCGGCGGCATCATTGTAAATTTTAGAAGTAGTGTCTGTAGTACCAAAAATATGTTGTGTAACGGCTTGTGTCGTATAAATCCACATCGAGAATAAGGCAAACCAGGAGAAGAACTGCACCCAGGCCAGTTTTTTCATCGTGACAGGCATGTTCAAAAGATCGGTCATGATGATCGTAAAACCATTGTGAACCTTTGAAGTTCTTAATTGTGAAGCAATCATGAATAAAATACCCATGAAAACCAAGCCAACAAACAGAATGTAAAGTTCTTTAGCCAAACTGTTCTCGAAAATTAAAAAGGAAACCAGAGCTCCAACTACCGCCAATACTAACCCTAAAAAGAATTGTCTTTTGATGTTACTTTCAGATTCTGTTTCCGGATTGAGGATAAGACCTTCTTTGTCTTTTTTGCTTTGAAGTTCAAAAGCATGAAGTTCCTCAGGAGTGTATTCAGTTGTTTTAAAAACAGTCCATAAAACAGAAAGCAGGAAAACAATTCCGCCAATATAAAAGGACCATTTAACAGAATCCGGTATAATTCCTTCCGGAGCCGTATTGCTTACGTCGAAAACATTAGTAAAAAGATAGGGTAAAAC
Source organism: Flavobacterium sp. UGB4466 (assembly GCF_903469665.1). Taxonomy (GTDB): domain Bacteria; phylum Bacteroidota; class Bacteroidia; order Flavobacteriales; family Flavobacteriaceae; genus Flavobacterium; species Flavobacterium lipolyticum. Next base: position 26,515 of record NZ_CAGKLC010000043.1, read on the forward strand.
CGAACCTACAACCGCACCGGTTCCGATAAAGAAACTTTGCATGGCAAAACCTAGAGTACGCTGCTTTTCAGGCAAATTATCTCCAACAAAAGCGCGAAAAGGTTCCATTGAAACATTTATCGATGCGTCCATGATCCATAAAGTACCGGCAGCTATCCATAAAGTTGGAGAGTTGGGCATGATGAATAAGGCAACAGAAGACAAGATGGCCCCAATTAGAAAATAGGGACGGCGTCTGCCTAAACGAGTCCAGGTTCTATCGCTAAAATAACCAATTACGGGTTGGATAATTAATCCTGAAACCGGAGCCGCAATCCATAAAATTGGAATTTCGTCAATTTTGGCACCCAGAGTTTCAAAAATTCTTGAAGTATTTGCATTTTGCAGTGCAAAACCAAACTGTATTCCCAAGAAACCGAAACTCATGTTCCAAATTTCCCAGAAACTTAATTTACGCTTTTCCATTATCGTAATTAAAGAATTAATTAGACGATAAGCGCTTTGCTTATCAAAACTTACTTATTATTTTCGAAGTAAAAGTAAAAGCTTTGAGCAGGCGTAAAAGTATTAATTATTTTTTTAAATACACTAACAAAAAAGTCATAAATGTTGTTTGTGACTTTAGAAAATATTGATTTTTAGGTTTTTAGTCAGTAGATTCTCTTTTTATCAAATGGGTTTCAATAACTTCTGTGGTGTAATTTTCGTTTTCTTCTTCATCGTCCTCATGTTCCGCTTCGAGTCTTTCGATCAGCATTTTAGCGGCTTTATTTCCCATTTTTTCACCACTCTGGCTTACGGTTGTGATGCTTGGAGTAGAGTATTTAGAAATAATCCCGTCAGTAAAGGCGATTACAGCGATATCTTCGGGAACTTTGAGGCCCATTTTGCTTGCGGTTTTGATAATGGTTACCGCAAAAAGCTCATTTACGGCAAAAACAGCATCAAACGCACGGTCATGTAAAAGCTGGCTGATAGTGATTTCACAGGTATCAACATCTTCAATTTTGATGATTAAATCTTCATTAAAAGGCAATCCATTATCGAGAAGTGCTTTTTCGTAACCGTCGGTTCTGAGTTTACCCACACTTACGTAATCAACGGTAGTGACCAGAGCGATTTTTTTGCGGCCGTTGTCAATCAGACTCTGAACGGCTTCATAAGCAGCTGCTTTGTCATCAATAATGACTTTATCGCACAAAATGTCATTGGTGACACGATCGAACATGACCACCGGCATTCCCTGATTGATAACCTCGGTAATGTGGTGGAAATCACCTTTGTATTGTGTTTCTTTAGAGAGCGACATGATAAAACCATCGATACTTCCGTTGGCTAACATTTCCATATTCAGCACTTCTTTATCGAACGAATCGTCAGACAAACAGATTACAACACTGTAGCCATTTTCATTGGCTACCTGTTCAATTCCGTTGATCACGGTAGAGAAAAAATGATGTACAATTTCCGGAATGATAATACCAATACTTTTGGTTTTTCGATTTTTTAAACTAAGGGCAATATTGTTGGGCTTGTAGTTGTAAAACTTTGCAAATGCCTGCACTTTTGCGCGCGTTTCTTCTCCTATTTCCTGACTGTCTCTTAGTGATTTTGAGACCGTTGAGATAGAGACGTCAAGTTCCTTTGCGATCTGCTTTAGGGTTATTTTACGTTTCATAGTTGTTATTTGAAAAAAATCTAATTGTTAATAAAGGTATCTTATATTTCTATAATCGACAATTTTTGACTTAAAAGATTACAAAAAAAAGAAAGTTTTCAACACTACCACGTTTTCGTAAACCAATAAAAAAGGCAAGCGGTTGGTCATGTTAATTAATTCCTAATTTTGAAATTCGAAGTAAAATTAAAAACTTAACTAACAATCAAAAACTCAAACTAAATTTAAACAAAAAGTATGAAAACAATTTACAAAAAGTTGTTATTTTTATTCCTCTTGTTACCGTTTACTGTGTTAGCTCAAAGCACTTTAACCGGATCAGTTGTCGATTCGGCAACGGGACAGCCAATCCCGGGAGTAAATGTAAATGTACAGGGTGCTCCAGGTGGAGCATCAACAGATTTTGACGGTAAATTTCAGTTATCTAATGTAAAAAATGGGGACAAAATTTTGGTTTCATTTATCGGATACAAAACGTCAACTGTAACTTATAATGGTCAAAAAACACTAAACGTTTCTTTAGAGGAAGATACCAATCAGCTTAAAGAAGTTGTGGTACAAGTAGGTTACGGTACCGTTAAGAAAAAGGATGCCACAGGTTCTGTATCTCAAATCTCGGCCAAAGAATTTAACAAAGGAATTAACGTTACTCCGGAGAGTTTAATCGGTGGGCGTATCGCGGGTGTGAATGTTGTTGGAGGTGGTGCTCCGGGAGCTAAAGCGGATATCAGAATCCGTGGAGGATCTTCTTTAAGTGCCTCTAATGATCCGTTAATTATCTTAGACGGACTTCCTTTAAGTAATGCTGTACCAAGCGGTGCGACAAGTATTTTGTCTACCATAGATCCTAATGATATTGAGTCTTTTACGGTTCTTAAAGATGCGTCAGCGGCCGCTATCTACGGTTCACGTGCTGCAAATGGTGTAATTGTTATTACTACCAAAAAAGGAACAAAAGGCGGAGTGAAGGTTAATTTTAGCTCTCAGGTTGGGGTTAATACTGTCGCAAATACAGTAGATGTTTTGAGTGCGGATCAATTTCGAGCTGTAGTAAATGCAAAGGGAACACCACAGCAAATAGCGACATTAGGAAAAGCAAATACAAACTGGCAGGATGAAATCTTTCATACGGCTTTAACGACGAATAATAATATCTCGGTAAGCGGCGCTTTGTTCGATAAATTACCTGTACGTTTATCTGTTGGAAATGTAGATAATCCAGGAATCTTAAGAAACACTTCTTTTGAAAGAACTACGACATCGATATCGTTAAATCCGGTATTGTTTGACAAGCACTTAAAAATTGATATTAGCGGTAATATTGCATTCGCTAAAAATCATTTTCAGGATGAAGGTGGAGTAATTGGAAGTGCATTAGCTTTTGATCCTACACAATCTGTGTATCAGGAAGGTTCTCGTTATGGAGGTTATTTCGAATGGTTGGAGGCAAATGGTAACGTGCCTTTATTACCGGCCAGAAATCCTGTAGCCAGATTAAATCAGGAGGATAAAAGAGCTACTTCTACCAGAAAATGGGGAAATATTAGTGTAGATTATAAGTTTCATTTCTTTGAAGACTTAAGAATTATTGCTGAAGCCGGTATTGATAAATTTAGCAGCAACGGGTATAATCAACAAAGCACACAAAGTATTCTGGGATATCAGCCAAATGCTTTTAGCAGCGGGAACTGGATAAACTTAGGAAATTACAACTCCTATACAGATGATCTTCAAAATAAAAATTTAAACACCTATTTAAACTATACTAAAACTTTAGGGAAGTTTAAAATTGATGCTACTGCGGGATATAACTACCAGTTATTCCAAAAAGAAAAATATGAGTCAGGGGAAGTTAGACAGCCAACACCAAGAGAGGATGTTGCTACAGATCCGAATGTTAATCTGCAATCCTATTTTGGACGTTTGACTTTAAATTATGACAGCCGTTATTTATTGACCTTAAATTATAGAAGAGACGGAACTTCTCGTTTCTCTAAAGAGAACAGATGGGGTAATTTTGGAGGAGCAGCTTTTGCATGGAATGTTGCGGAAGAATCATTCTTAAAGGGAAATAGTACACTTTCAAGTCTAAAATTAAGAGTTGGGTATGGTACTACCGGGCAGCAAGACATTACATCTGCTTATGACTTTTTACCAAGAGTAACTTTAGGAACGATTAATTCTCAATACATTTTCGGAAATACGGTTTATCCAACAGCAAGACCGGAAGGATATAATACAGGTATCAAATGGGAAGAATTGGCCGAAACAAACATTGGTGTTGATTTTGGATTCCTTAATGACAGAATTACAGGTTCGGTAAACTATTTTGATAAAAAATCAAGCGATTTGTTAGCGGATGTTTTAGTTCCTGATGGAGCAAATTTAAGAAATCAGGGATTTAATAATATTGGAAGTTTTGAAACAAAAGGGGTTGAGTTTAGTATTCAGTCGGATGTCGTAAAAAATGATAATTTAACCTGGAATGTTGCTTTTAATGCTACTTATCTTCATCAGAAAATTACAGATTTAGGAAGTACAGTGCCTGGTTTCACCGGATATATTGTAGGAGATAATATCGCAGGAGGTTCTGGAAATAAAATTTTGATAAATTCAGTAGGATATGCTCCAAATTCATTCTTTGTTTATGAGCAATTGTATGATGCTAACAAAAGACCAATTGAAGGAGCTTATGCAGATAGAAACGGAGATGGAAAAATTGATGACGGAGACCGTTACAAATACCATAAACCGTCAGCAGATTACACTTTCGGTCTTTTTTCAACTTTAAATTACAAAAAGTTTGATTTTGCAATGAACTGGAGAGCCAGTTTAGGAAATTACATTTATGACAACGTAAGTTCAGATAAAGGATATTTATTAGCAGGATTGAGAAGACAGTCTGATTTGGGTAATATTAGTTCTGATTATAATAAGACCGGATTCACAACAAATAATAATTATTTATCAAATTATTTTGTAAAAGATGCCTCGTTTATAAAATTAGACAATGTAACGTTAGGGTATACTTTGGATAAAGCCTTGTTGAAATCTGTTTCTATGAGGTTTTCAGCAGGAGTACAGAATGTTTTTGTACTTACGAAATACGATGGTTTAGATCCTGAGAAATTCAACGGAATTGATAACAATGTGTATCCAAGAGCCCGTACTTTTATATTTGGTGTAAATGCTAATTTTTAAAAGAAAACGGATAAGTAAAATTTAAAAAACAAACAAAATGAAAATATCATTTAAATATATATCTTATTTTTTCCTATTTATTTTAGGATTAAATATGACGCTTACTTCGTGTACGGACGATTTAAACGTGACACCCAAGGATGATGATGAATTTCTTTCTGAAGCTTTCTACAAAGATCCGGCTTCATACAAACAGGTATTGGCGAAATTATATGCCGGATTGTATGTAGGAGGAAATGATGGTGATGGTGATGCAAACATACCGGGAAGAAATCCTGATATAGCAGGACTTGGTGGTGATTTTAGCAGTTATTTAAGGCTGCTTTTTGTAACACAGGAATTCCCTACTGATGAGGCAATTATCGCGTGGGCAGATGGTAATTTACCAAGCTTAAATGGACAGACCTGGTCGGCAGATAATGAGTTCTTGTACGGAACTTTCTCCAGAGCATTTTATCACATTAGTGTGGCCAATGAGTTTTTAAGACAAACTACAGATGATAAATTGACTGCCAGAGGAGTTGATGCTAATTTAAAAGCTCAAATAGCTGCATTTAGAGCAGAGACTCGTTTCTTAAGAGCTTTTTCATATTACAATCTAATGGACTTGTTCGGAAATGTGCCAATCACGACAGAGAATGACCCTGTAGGATTCTTTTATCCGGTACAAAAATCAAGAGCTGAAGTTTTTGCTTTTATCGAATCAGAGTTAAAAGATATCGATGCCAGTTTGGTAGCTTCTAAACAAAACGAATATGGAAGAGTAGATAAAACGGCAGCTAAGTTTTTATTAGCGCAAATTTATCTGAATTCAAAAGTTTATACTGGAACAGATAGAAATAATGAAGCAGCAACTGTATGTAAAGATATTATTGATAACTCACAATATACTTTTGCTAACATACCGTACAAAAATTTATTTGCTGCAGATAACAATAGAAACGGAGCTCAAAACGAATTTATTTTCCCTGTTGTAAGTGACGGGAATGCGATTAGAGCTACTGGCGGCGGAATGAGTTTTATACTTCATGCTTCTATAGGTGGTAATATGGATGCGGCTGCTCAGGGAATGAATGGTGGCTGGGCAGGAATTAGGACTCGTAGAGAATTTGTTGGTCTTTTTCCTGATGCAACTGCAACAGCTGATAAAAGAGGGACTTTTTATACTAAAGGACAAAATTTAGATATTGCCAGAGTTGACATTTTTACCGAAGGATATGCGGTTACTAAATATACAAACGTAAATTCTGATGGAACTGCAGCACAAAGAAATGATATTCCGGATACGGACTTTCCAATGTATAGATTATCGGACGTCTATTTAATGTATGCCGAAGCTACTGTAAGAGGAGCAAGTGCAGGTAACATCGGTACGGCTGTAGGATATGTGAATAAAATTAGAACCAGAGCAGGTGCCACAACAATTACGGCTCCTGATTTGACACTGGATTTTATCTTAAATGAAAGAGGAAGAGAATTGTTTTGGGAATGTCACAGGAGAACCGATTTGATTCGTTTTGGAAAATTCACAGGAGGATCTAAAATTTGGCAGTGGAAAGGCGGAGTTATGAACGGAAGTGCTACAGATCCTTCCAGAGATTTAATGCCAATTCCTTTAAAAACGATTCAGGCAAATCCAACTTTAAAACAAAACCCAGGATACTAATTAACTATATAAAATTATAATCAAATGAAAAATATATATAAAATTTTAATCGCATTCGTTGGTGTATTAGCGGTATCGTGTAACGCAGATGATGTACAGGACAGACCTGTAATTGAAGCGGCAACTGCACCGGTTTTATTAACTCCAAAATCAGATTTTAGTATTGTGCTTCAGAATACAAATGCAGCAAATGCAGCAACAACATTTGTATGGGACGATGCTCAGTATAATGGAACTAAGACTGTTGTTACTTATAGTTTGGAAATGGCTGCTGCAGGAACTAACTTTAAAACTTCTACAGTAGTGGCTACTACAACCGATAAATTTAAAAGTTTTACGGTTGCAGACCTTAATACAGCTTGTTTAAATGCTGGTTTTGCTCCATTTAAGGCAGCTCAGATTGATGTACGAGTTAAATCTTCTGTAGGAACAACAGGTTCAGTAAGTCAGGTTTCAAATTTCTATACAATTACAGCGACTCCTTATCCGGCTTGGCCAAATTGGGGGATTATTGGTTCTGCAACTCCTAACGGATGGAGTGACCCTGATACCAATTTAGATTATGATTTAAGTACTAAAAAATATTCCTATGTTGGACCATTAACAGTAGGTGAAATCAAATTTAGACTTGATGATTCATGGGGTACTAATTATGGAGATGATGGTAATGATTTGACATTAGATGCCGGAGGTGCTAATATTCCAATTACAGTAGCCGGAAATTATACTATTGTTATCGATTTTACTGCAAAAACTTATACTATCAAAAAGAACTAAGTTTTTTTATCATAACGGGGCTATCTACAATAAGATAGCCCTTTTTTAGTCAAGCTAGCTAACCAATCAACCACATTATGAAAAAAACTTTACTATGGATCACATTTTTGTGGTCTGTGGCTACTTTTGCCCAAATGCAAACAGTAAGCCACTCTGTAAGTCCATCAACTTTTGAAGAGACTACACCCATTACCATCACCATTAAGGGTACAAGTGTTGATGAAAGTAGCTGGGGAATTACCGACCATTCCTTGTACATGTGGGCATGGGCTTTTGATACCAACGATACTGCTCAGAAGGGAAGTCCGGATAATGGTTCCTGGGATGCTTCAAGCGAGGCGAGCAGGTTTACCTATAATCCGGGTACAGACACGTATACCAAAACCATTACACCAACAGTTTATTATAACACCACAGGGATTGGAAGAATTGGGTTTTTAATAAAAGCCAAAAATGGAAATGGCGATAAAAAATCGCAGGATATTTTAGTAGAAGTAGGCAGCTTTCAGGTCACTTTGACTTCGCCTATAGAAAACAGTGCATCAATTATAACAGCGGGAGCTAATTTTGATATTGCAGTTACCAATACAAACGGTGCAGCAAGTTATTCCTTAAAGGCAAACGGAACGGTGATTAATACCAACCCAAGTACCGCAACTTATTCCTATTCTCATATTGGGGTTACCAACAATCAGAGTTACGAATTGAGTATCACTCAGGCCGGAACCACGATAGTAAAAAAGTTTTCGGTTGTGGTAAATCCGAATACGGTTTTAGAAGCAATGCCAGCGGGCTTGACAGACGGAATAAACTACAATCAGACCGATGCCACAAAAGCAACTTTGGTTTTGGATGCACCCTTAAAAGACTTTGTTTACGTTGCAGGAAGCTTCAATAACTGGCTGCCAACTTTGGCTTATGCTATGAAAAAAGACCCTGCTTCGGGCAAATTTTGGCTGGAATTAACGGGTTTGGTTTCAGGTGCCAATAATACCTATCAATATTGGGTGGTAGATACTACGCCACTGGCGAATTCTCCATCTTTGGTAAAAACGGCCGATCCGTATTCCACTTTAGTGTTATCACCTTTCGATGATTCTTCTATTCCTGCAACTTCTTATCCCAACATGCCTGTTTATCCGGCAGGACAGAACTTTGAGGTTACCGTTCTAAAAACCGGACAAACACCCTACAATTGGCAGGTATCCAATTTCGTAAAACCCGAAAAAGAAAAGTTAGTAGTTTACGAAGTTTTGGTTCGTGATTTTGATGCAGCCAGAAACTATCAAAGTCTGATAGATCGGATCGATTATTTCAAAAACCTTAAAATTAACGCCATCGAATTAATGCCGGTAATGGAGTTTGAAGGCAATGAAAGCTGGGGATATAATACCTCGTTTCACATGGCTTTGGATAAATTTTACGGGACTTCGGATAAATTAAAAGAGTTTATTGATTTATGTCATCAAAACGGAATTGCAGTAATTCTGGATGTTGCTCTAAATCATGCTTTCGGAAGAAATCCTATGGTGAGAATGTGGATGAATGATCCGGATGGTGACGGTTTTGGCTCGCCAACTGCCGAGAATCCCTATTTTAATACAGTGGCTAAACATGCGTACAATGTGGGGGAAGATTTTAACCACCAGTTGCCAAAAACGCAGAACTATGTTGATCGTGTTATCAAACAATGGATTGAAGAATATAAAATTGACGGTTTCCGTTGGGATTTAACCAAAGGTTTTACGCAAAATTGTACGGCTTCTGATGGAGCATGTACGGATGCCTATCAACAGGACAGAGTAGACGTATTAAAAAAGTATGCTGATTATTCATGGAGTTTGGATCCTACACATTATACAATTTTCGAACACCTGGGCTCAGATACTGAGGAAAAAGAATGGGCTAATTACAGAATTGCTGAGACACCGTCTAAAGGAGTAATGATGTGGGGGAAAATGACAGGACCTTACAACCAATTGTCAATGGGCTACGCAAGCGAGAGTAATATTTCAAGGATGTCAAGCGGGAATCATGGTTTTACCGCAAACCGATTAATGGGATATGCTGAAAGTCACGATGAAGAACGTTTGATGTATAAAAACATACAATATGGAAATTCAGGAGTAGGGTATAATGTAAAAACGTTAAACACTGCATTGTCCAGAATGTCGGCAATTGGGGCCGTTTCATTATTAGTTCCGGGACCAAAAATGATCTGGCATTTTGGAGAATTAGGATGGGAGAATTCTATTTTTACCTGTAATGATAATTCAGTCAATACTGATTTTGATGCCACTGGAGGCGATTGTAAACTCGATACAAAACCACAGCCTCAATGGGTTAGTAATTGGCTGGGTAATTCGGCACGCAGTAAAATTTACAACGACTGGGCAAAGATGATTACCTTGAAAATAAAAGAGCCTGTGTTTTTGGGAACTCCTGTAATTGCAAATACAAATTCATTATCAGTGAACATTAAAATGACCAATCCGGCCTTGTCTTCAACCCAGTTAAAGGATGTTTTGATAGTGGCAAATTTTGATGTTACAACACAAAATGTTCCAACAGGTTTTCAATATACGGGTACCTGGTATAATTTGATGGACAATACTACTATTAATGTTACTGACGTAAATGCTCCCTTAAATCTTCCTGCCGGAGAGTATAGAATTTATGGTAACAAAGTAGCAAATTTAGCCATTACGGATTTTGAAAAAGGAAGTGCAGTTCATCTGTATCCGAACCCGGTTATAGATTATTTTACTTTAAATGTAGCAGTGTCAAAAGTTCAGGTATATGCAGTTTCCGGTCAATTAGTGAAAAGCTTTAATGCGAAAGGAAATAGGGATTCTCAGTATGCTGTAAACGATTTGAAAACAGGTTTATATCTTGTGAAAGCAGTTGATGAGAATGGGCATACTCAGGTAATGAAGTTTATTAAAAAATAATTTATCGAAATAAATAGAAAAATAGAACTGACAGGTAAAAGATTTTTGGTTTTGTTAGTGGTGAGAAAGGACTGTCTGTTTTTAGACAGTCCTTTCGTTTTTTATGATCTTTTTATTTTAGTATTGTATTCTCCTGCTACAGCAAAATAGCCAAAAGTGCCTAACCCTAAAACAATTAATGGAGTGAGAATGAAAAGAATAATGATTCCGAATACAAGATCGTCTTGTTTGTCTGAAAGCAGTTTAGGTAAGCCAAATTCGAAAATGCAAAAATAAGTCGATGCGATTGCCAGTATAATCCACAGTACACCTAAAGCTTGTTTGATTGAATTCATAAATAGTATATTAAAGGTGATTTGTTTGATTTTTATTGTCGATGTAAACCATTCCAATTACAAAACAAACCGAGGCTATAATAATTGGGTACCAAAGCCCGTCAAGATAAAAATCATCTTTTCCGGCAGCTTTAGCATGAGTTACAAAATAAGTTGAAATTGCCGGGAGTAGTCCGCCAAAAATTCCGTTCCCTACATGATAAGGAAGTGACATCGAAGTATATCTGATTTTAGTTGGAAACAGTTCCACTAAAAACGCTGCAATTGGGCCATAAACCATGGTAACAAATAAAACCTGAATGAAAACTAAGAAAATTAAAGCCCATTCATCATTAGAATTGATATTGATAACAACACTGCTTTGAGATTCTTTTTCATCAGCAAAGTTTGTTTTCTTTTCTGTATACGTAGTTCCGTCCGTATAGGTTTTTGAAATCGTGGTAATGGTTTGATTTTCTTTAAAAACAGCTGTATTTGTAGTTGTTTTCTCCGCTATTTCTGTCTTGTGCTTTAGGTCGGTTGTGTTGTACATCTTTTTGTAAATAGGTCTGTAAAACAAAATAGCGAGCAGCATTCCTCCCATCATAATATGTTTTCGTCCTATTTTATCACTCAGCCATCCGAAAAAAATAAAGAATGGTGTTCCGAATAACAATGCGATTCCCAGTAATTCATCTACTTGTGAGGAATTAATATTCATCACTGTTTTCATAAAACTCATGGCATAAAACTGTCCGGTATACCAAACCACACCTTGCCCCATAGTAGCTCCGAATAATGCGAGTAAAACAAATTTCAGGTTATATCGATTCCCGAAACTTTCTTTTAAAGGATTGGTACTTGTTGTTCCTTCTTTTTTAGCTTTGGCAAATACAGGAGATTCATCCATGTTTTTACGAATCAAATAGGAGATTCCGATCATCACAATAGAAACCCAAAACGGAACACGCCATCCCCAGGAATCAAAATCTTCGGGCGAAAGAATGTTTTTTGTGGCTAATATTACCATTAGTGAAATAAACAAGCCAACGGTTGCTGTCGTTTGAATCCACGAAGTCCAATATCCCTTTTGCCCCGCAGGAGCGTGTTCTGCCACATAAGTAGCTGCTCCTCCATATTCGCCTCCAAGAGCGAGACCCTGAAGTAAGCGAAGGATTAAAACCAATAAAGGAGCTAAAAAACCAATTGTTTCATAACTCGGAATACAGCCAATTAAAAAAGTAGAGCCCCCCATTAATAAGAGGGTAGCCATAAAAGTGTATTTGCGGCCAATGATATCACCAAGTCTTCCGAAAAACAATGCTCCAAAAGGCCGTACTACAAATCCGGCAGCAAAAGTGGCTAAAGTCGATAAGAATGCGGCAGTAGGATTGTCACTGGGGAAGAATTTGGTTGAGATGACCACCGCTAAACTACCGAAAATATAAAAATCATACCATTCAATCATGGTTCCCATTGACGATGCCGAAATTACTTTCCAGATGCCCTTTGTAGCGGTATTGCTCATAAGCTGACTTTGTGTACTTGATGGTGAATAAAAGTATAAAGTGTTATTTCGCGAATATATAAGATATTTTTTTATTTATTTAATGATTTTTTAACAAAAAGATAATATTTGAAAATTGTTTGTTTCTAAGGTAAAATAGTTATGAATCAAGAACAAAATTTGGGAAGAAAAGGGTTGAATGTCCGAAAAAAGACAGCATCGTACACAGCACTATGAACTGGATTAAGGCACAGAATTACCCTGAAAGGGCAAAAATGAATCATAAGCGATAGTATTATCTTTTGGTAAATAACACCTAAATTCCGTGTCATCCGTGTGCCGTTTTTAACCGTAATGTGCACGAAGGATTATGCAAGGAACGAAAAGTCTAATAGGAACGAAAAAAGTTTGTGTTAGAATGTTTAACGGATCAGGTTCAAAAGTTGGGGATTAAGCAAAAAGATTAGATAATCTGAACAAGAAAAAATCTATATTGCTCACTCC